>JAGOBX010000235.1 GCA_017999075.1 Candidatus Babelota bacterium
AGAAATATTAGGAGTTTCCCGGGCTACTGTCAGAAACTGGGAAAAATTAAATTATTTATCTTCCTCCAAAAATAAAAATGGATATATATATTATTATTATACCGACATAATTGAATTAAAAAACAAAATTAAAGATAGTAAAATTGATAAACTGAATAAAAGAGCTAATAAAAATAATGCTAAAAACAGTTTTATTCCGATTGAATATCTTGAAAATTCTGCTGATGCAGTAATAATAAAAAAAATTATAGAATATATATCGACCCGCAAATTATCTTATAATTTTTCATTGTTTGTATTAACTTTAAACTATCTGTTCAGAAAAAATATCATTATTAGTTCAGTATTGAAAAAATTAATATTGTTTGATTCTTACAATAAATATTATAAAAAAATATATATTTATGATGAATTGAAAAATTGGTTTTTTGAAGAAAGTTTTTTTAAAATTAAATTCGCCTTATATGATGAACTAATGAATTTCAATTTACCCGACAGCGGCGATATTTTAGGATTATTATACCAGTCGTTTAAAATTGAAAGCGATAAATCAAGAAAAGGTTCATATTATACGCCTTCTGAAATTGTTGAAAATATTGTATGTGAATATTGTGAAAAAAATTTTAAAGTGCTTGATCCGTGTTGCGGTACAGGACAATTTTTGATGAAATTTGCGGAAATTGTAACAAATCCGGAAAATATTTTTGGTTTTGATGTAGATAAAACTGCTGTTAAATTAGCGCGTATAAATATTATGATAAAATATTCTGATATTGAATTTTCACCGAATATATTCTGCTTGAATACTGCACTTGATATCAATCATAATTCTACTTTTTTTAATAATGAAAACATTTGTTTTGAAAATTTTGATTTGATAGCGACCAATCCGCCGTGGGGAAGTGATTTATCAAAATCTGAAAAAAATATATTGAATAAATATTTTCCTGAAATACAATCAGGAGAATCTTTTTCTTACATTCTTTTAAAAAGTATTGAATTAGCTAAAAATAACGGGATAATATCATTTGTTTTGCCGGAATCAATTTTAAATGTTAAAACTCACAGTTATATCAGAAAATTTTTACTGGAAAACACTGATATTTTAAAAATTATATTTTTCAATAGAGTTTTCAAAAAAGTATTTTCTCGGGTTATTCGTGTTGATTTAAAAAAAACTGTATTTAAAACTGGGAATATTTTCATAATCAACGGTAAAAATTGTCATTCAATAACTCAATCAAGATTGAAAAATAATAATGATTATATTTTTGATATTCATTTAACAGAAATCGATGAAAAAATATTGAAAAAAATTTTTTCAATAGAACATATTACTTTAAAAGATAATGCGGATTGGGCTCTCGGAATCGTGACTGGTAATAATAAACAATTAGTGTCTTCTAAAAAATTACCAGGATTTGAACGGGTTTATAAAGGTAGAGAAATTGAACCTTTTCATCTTAAAGAATGTAAGAATTTTATTAAATTTGTACCTGAAAATTTTCAGCAGTCGGCTCCGGAATATAAATATCGGGCTCCGGAAAAATTAATTTATAAGTTTATTTCTGATAAACTTGTTTTTGCATATGATGACCGGCAATGTTTAACTCTAAACAGTGCCAATATAGTAATTCCTAAAATCGATGGTTATCCTATTAAAGCTATTATGTCTTTTTTTAATCATCCAATATATCAATTTATTTTTAGGAAAAAATTTACAAGCATTAAAGTGTTAAGAAATCATTTAGAAACATTACCGTTGCCGCTATTTAACCAAAACGTTTTAAAAAAAATAGAGAGTTATGCGGATGATATTATTTATAAAAATATTGAACCCAAAATATTATTTGATTTTATTTTTAAAATTTTCAAAATAACAGAAGATGAAAAAAAATATATTGTCGGAAATAATAATTTTTAATAAAACGTATTTTTTTATTTTATAATCCGGAAAATATGTTAGTAAAACCTGTTGTTCAGCCATTTTAAAACCGTAATTCCTGAAATCGGATATTTGAAATATGGCGGAGGATTTAAATAAGGATTGCTTGCAGGATTGGTATTATAAGAAATACTGATATTTCCGTTAGTTTGAACGTTTTGACCGTAAATGCTTCCTGTCATCCTGATATTATCAATATATATATTTTTATCGGCAAAAATTATACCTTCAATATAAGGTCTGTTTGGTTCTGCGGAATTGGTTCCATTGAAATAAATATTATTATTTGTAAGCAGCGCAGGATATGTATCTATAGAGTTATTTATAGTGATATCATTAGTTCCCACGATTATGATATCTCCTGTTGCGCATAAAGTTCCGTTAATTGTTGTGTTTCCTTCCTGCCGTAAAGTTACTGAAGGTTCCGGTGAAATAAATCGTCTTACAAAAAGATTATCCATCCAACCTATCTGCTGGGCGAATTCTACTGCTATTTCTCCTGATTCCCAGCTTTCAATGTTATTCCAGGTTGAAGAAGCGTGTAAAATATTGTCAACCCAGAAATAATAATTACTCCAGCTATTTCCAAACCATTCGCAAATTTCTCCTGAAGCATATTTTAAAGTATGCGTTGATCCGTCTGCAGGTATATAAAAATTTCCCGGAGGGTCAACTATATCCGAATTCCTGTCGCCGTCAGTTCCTATCTGAGGTGAAGCGTAATCTCCATTTGATATGTGAGCTAATGTATTGTTATTTCGGTTCCGCCATTTTGTTGATAATGCTGAGGTTCCATTAGTCGGAAAAACTCCTTGAATTCCGATATCGCATTGGACCAATACATTTTGTTCATTTAACCCTGTTGTTAATATTCCTGCACCGTTGTTATCTCCGGTATTGCATCTCAATCTTAGATTTACATTATCGTAAATCATAAACTCCTGACCTGCTCCGTGTAAATTAAGATGTCTTCCATTATGATAATTTCCAAGTGAATTTATTGAAAAATCATCGTAAACAATAAAAACATTATTAGGATTTGCAGGAGGGGCTCCTGCTGCAGGATTGTTATAATAAATATAATAATTTTCTCTAAATAAAGATGAAGCAATAGTATCCATAGTCCTGAACCATAATCCTGCCATATCCGGTCTGTCGATATAAACTCTGTTTAGTTCTGTATATACTCCTGTTGCTGTATTATATCTTACTACACGCAGATCATTTAAATCAGGACGCAGCATTCCTGAATTAATTAATGAATTAGTGTCAATGCTGTAATTCACTGAATATCCTGAAGGTAAAGTAATCCACCATGTGTTATTATTGGTAATGCGCAGCTTCATTCTTCTTTTGTAACTTTTATTCCACCACCTGACTCCTCCGATTGTTACATCTCCGTTTACATACCATATTCCGGATGAAACAGAACCTTCAAGAAATTCTTTGTATCCTGAAAATGACTGCCCTGCAGCAGCTGCTTCAGTATAATATCCGAAAGTATCGTAAGTTAGTTTTGAAATATGAGTATCGCCTAGCGCTACTGAAGAAAATGTTATATTGGTGTATGTTATGATTGAAGAAGTATTCAATGTTGAATTTGAATGAATTTTTCCGTCATTAACAGAACCGGTTGAATCTATTGAAACTCCGGAATCAGCTAAAATCAGGCAATTGAACATATCGTGATTTCCCGTCTCTGCAGTATAAGTTAATATAATAGTGTCAATATAATTTTTGTAATAACCGACAGATATGATTTTATTAATGGGATAAAGAGAAGAATCTATTATTACTGTGAAATATCCAATCGTTTCTCCTGAAATATCAGTAAATCCTGAATTTGTAAAACCAGTATTCCAGAGAGGGTCTTTTTTAAGTTTATTTTTTGCTAATTCAATTCCTGATTCTGCGATATAAAATGCCTGTTGTTTAATTAAAATTATATCGTTTTTTTCAATAAATTTTAATGATATATACGATACTGCTGTTCCAAAAGCAAAGAAAATAAATATTATAAATAACACATAAATTACCGCAAATCCACGGTTTTTATTCATTTAAAATATTATCTCCCTGCTGAACAAATTTGAAAAATATTATTTTCTTGATCCGATAATAATATTTTTTAATTCTTCAACTGCTTGCTCAAGATTATCATTGATAATAAGAAAATCGTATTTGTCTTTATATTCCATTTCTTTATAAGCATTTTTTAACCGGACATTTATTACTTCTTCGGAATCAGTTTGTCTGCCTTTCAATCTCCGCTCAAGTTCTTCCATTGAAGGAGGCGCTATGAAAATTAATATGCTTTCCGGAGCTCTTTCTTTTACCTGCATTCCACCCTGAACATCTATATCCAAAATTATATCAATTCCATTATCGGTTTTTTCTCGAACTAAACTTATTGGAGTGCCGTAATAATTATTATGAACCTGAGCCCATTCAAGAAAACCGTTTTTTTCAATGGTTTTTTTAAATTCATCTACTTCAACGAATTTGTAATCAACGCCATCAACTTCTCCTTGCCTGGGTTTACGAGTTGTCATAGATACTGAAAAAGATATTTTTTCCAAATCAGCCAGTACTTTTTTACAAATTGTAGATTTCCCCGCTCCTGACGGTGCGGAGATAACAAATAAATTTCCTTTTGTATTAGCAGTCATATAAAAACTCCTCTAAAATATAATTATAAAAATAAAATTTATTGGACAATTCTTTTTATTTCATTTATTACTTCAGAATAATCAGGTTCATTGCTTATTTCTTTTACCAATTGTATATATTCGATTTTTTTTTGGTTACTAATTATAAAAACAGATCTTGCGCATAATCTGAGTTCTGAAATAAGTAAGCCGTAGTTTAATGAAAAATTATTATCTTTGTGATCTGATAATGCAGGAAATGAAATTGATGATTCTGAACAAAATCTTTTTTGAGCAAAAGGCGTATCGCAACTTATAGAAACAAAATTAATTTTGTCGTTGTATTCTTTTAAAATATCATTAAATTTTTTTGTTTGCAAACTGCAGACTGGAGTATCAAGAGACGGGACTGAACTTATAATTAAAGGTTTGTTTAATAATTCAATTAATTTGATTTTTTTCAGGTTATTGTCGAATACATAAAAATCAGGAGCTTGAGAAAATTTTTCTGGAATTTTTCCCACTAAATGAAAAATTGTTCCTTTTAAAGTTAATTGAGCCGATTCTTCGGTAAAAATATTATTGAAATTGGGATTTTGATTGAATTCAAATTTGTTGAACGATGAAATATCATCTGAAGAAAGCCGTTCATTTCTTTTTAATAAAACTTTCGAGTCATCGAATTTACCGATAGCTATTAACATAACAGGTATAAATCTGTCAGGTATATTAAAAATTTTTTTTACTGAATCAGGATTGAATCCTATCATCGGATGTGTATCCCAATTATACATTTTTGCAGAATACATTATTGACATTGCAAATAAAGAAGCATTACGTATTGCGTAATGTTCAGGTTTATGAAGATTTGAATATAGTCCTTCAATCATTTTTAACATACCGGGAAGCTGTTCCTGTTCAATATATTTATTTTTTACTAAAAATTTATATGCAGGATTGTCAGGTTTGTAAGCTTCAGTATCTCCTAAAACAATAAATGTAGCTGAGGCATCAGTAATTTTCGGTTGATCAAATGCCGCTGATCTCAATTTTTTTTTTGATTCTGAATCATTGACAATTATTAATTTCCAAGGTTGCGTGTTGGATGCAGAAGGAGATAATGCCGAAAAATCAATTATATTTTTTAAAACGTTATTATCAATCTCAATATCTTTTTTGAAGAAATTTACAGAACGTCTATTAAGCATAATTTCAGAAAAATTCATATAATATGCAGCCTCCCTCAAGCAGAAAAATTTTGAAAAATATGTAATTCAGAAATATTGTATTATATATTATAATAAAAATTAAAAATTGCAAGTTTTTGAAAAAATATATATAATATAATATCATATAATCAGAGCAAATTAAAAAAAATATTCTGGAAAAAATTGTGAATAAACGTGCAAAATCAATTATGTTTACAGGCACAGGTTCTGATGCGGGAAAAAGTGTAATTACAGCGGCAGTATGCCGTATATTAAAAAGAAAAGGATATAAAATAGCGCCTTTTAAAGCACAAAATAAGGCGTTGAA
>JAGOBX010000236.1 GCA_017999075.1 Candidatus Babelota bacterium
GGCAATATCAGCGGGACAAATATTATCTTTAATTTTTGCAGTATATTCCATATATCTTTTCAGTTTGATAATGCGTATTTTAATAAAAGACATTTTTTTTATTATCTGCTCAGTATTTTATTTCACTTTCAGTTACTGGTTCTGGTATTACAGCATGGATGCAGAACTTCATATTCCAAATATTTTTTTCATGCTTTTATCGATTAATTTGTACATTAAACTTTACAGGGAGCCATCTGTAAAATACGTTATTTATTCAGCAGTAATAAACTCGTTTCTAATCATATTTCATCAAACAAATCTAATAATTTTTTCAATAACATTATTATTTAATTTAGAATATTTTTCAGATAAAAAAAAAGTTTTAGTTATATGGGTAATAAGTTTTTTAATGATAACCATTATTCCGTACATAATAATTCCTCATTATTTCTTAGGAATATCTTCTACATCAGATCTAATAGAATGGCTGACACGTTACCAATCAAAAGGATATTGGTCCAACATAACTCAAAATTATTTAATTGATTCTATGAAAGGATTCTCATTTGCTCTAACAGGCGGCGGAAAAATAAAATTAATTACAAATTCGGTTTTGGCATTACTGGTATTGGTGTATTATTTTAAAAAGATTTTTTTAAAAAAAATTGACAGAATCGAATTATACATTTTTTGTATTTTTATTTTTTATTCCGGAATTGTAATTTACTGGCATCCAGCAAACCCTGAAAATTGGTGGGCAGTGATGCCATTCTCAATTTTATTGTTTAAAGCTGCGGAATCACTAAAAAATACACCGGTATTATTTAGAGGATTTGATTTTACGCAAAAAAATATTAGTTCGCTGCGAATACTCTTATTGTCATTTTTTTCAATATTCTCAATATTTCTATTCAAACTATTCCTTAATAAAATAATTAAACTGTTTTTCATAATATGGCTTTTATACAGTTTTAACGCTGTATTTAACGGTTATATTGTAAAATACCATAAAAAAGAATCAAATCAATGTTTTAATATTATTCACAATTTGAATAAAATTTATAATCAAGGCGATTTAATTATATCTCTCGGAGAAGGCGATCTTGCAAATTTAAATGTTTACCTGAAATATTTCACAAAATATAATTTCACTACAATAGCCATTGAACTTGATTTATATTCAGGTTCTTTAGAAAAAACCATTGAATCAATAGCTTGCAAAATAAATCAAACTCACGGAAAAATTATTTTGATAAACGATTTATACGATGTAAACGGAATATCTCAGCTTTCAAAAATGCATAAATTAAACAATTTGAAAAACAGTTTACACGAATTCATTTATAAAATAAATAAAAATAAAGTAATTATTAATCTATGAACTGTCAATCATTATAAAATGAAAAAATTACATGCTTTCACAATAATCGAACTGTTATTATCAGTTTTTATAATTGCCACTTTGACTTTCAGCATACTGTCAGCAATTAATTATACATTATCTCAAAATGCAATAATAACCGCAAAAAATTCAGCTTATATCATAGCAGACAATGCATTAAAAAGTAAATCAAGTTTAAACGAATATTCTGTAAAATTCAATAATGTTGATTACACAGTAAAGATTTCCGAAAAAAAAATGAAACCAAAAGATTTGTTCAATTTTTCAGATGACTATCTAAATCTAATTTCTGATAATATAGAAATAACAGTAAAATCATCAGCAGTCAAATGGAATATAGGAACCCGCCAGTTTACTGTAAATATTGAAAAATATAAAGATGCAGAATTTTAAGGAGGATCCCGATTTAAAAATTAACGTTTAACCTAAAAGTTTCGAGGAGGATTTTTATGAAATATTCGATCATCAAATCTCCGCGGATAAATGCTGTAAAAATTGCCGGGGTTTATATTTTTATTTCTGCATTATGGATTTATTTTTCTGATAATATTTTAAGATTGTTATACAATACCGCTTCTGTAGTAGTTGATATTTCTATTTATAAAGGATTAACTTTTATTATAATAACAGGAGCATTATTATATTTCCTTGTTATCAAATTTTTATCAAAAATTAAACAGAACGAACAAAATTTTTCTGTAGCTTTTCATTCAAGCCCTTCATTAATAATTATATCGTCTATTAATAACAATCAGTTTGTTGAAGTTAACAAATCTTTTGAAAATCAAATCGGGTATACCCGTGAAGAAATTATAGGATGCAACGTTGACGGCCTGAATTTATTGGAAAATCCTGAAGAATGGAACGAACTGAAAAATCTGTTATTATCAGAAAAAAAATACCGAGATAAAGAAACTAAAATTAAAACTAAAAGTGGAGAACATCTTTTCGTATTGGCATCGGCAGAATTAATTGATTTTGCCGGTAAGAAATGCATTATGATTGTAGCTGAAGACATAACGGAAAGGAAAAACGCAGAAGACAAACTAAAAGCCACAGTCGAATTGCTGCGCATTTGTAACAAAAGTGAAAATCTAACAGAACTAATAAAATCCCTTACAGTATATTTTCAGCAATATACTTCTTGTACCTCTATAGGTGTGCGCCTCCGCAAAGGAAACGACTTTCCGTATTACGAAACAATAGGATTTTCTGAAGAATTTATTCTTGCTGAAAACAATTTATGCGCTAAAGATCAAAAAAATGAATTAATCCGCGACTATATCGGACATCCCGCGCTTGACTGTATGTGTGGAAATATACTTTGCAAACGATTCGATCCTTCAAAACCATTTTTTTCTCAACGTGGAAGTTTCTGGTCAGGCTGCACTTCAGAATTACTCGCAAATACTACTGAAGCCGACAGACAATCAAAAACACGTAACAGATGTAATGGCGAAGGTTATGAATCTGTCGCATTAATTCCTTTGCGGGTTAAAGACGAAACATTCGGGTTGTTTCAATTTAATGATAAGCGAAAAGGACTTTTTACTGAAAAAAAAATTTCTTTCTACGAAGATCTTATAGATTATGTTGCAATAGCGGTTGCTAATTTAAAAAAAGACGATGAAATACAGGAATCAAATAGATTCAATCAGCAAATCATTAACAGCGCTAATGAAGGCATTATTGTCTATGACAATAATCTGAATTATACTGTATGGAATCCTTACATGGAACGTTTGACAGGATTGACTTCTGATAAAGTCATTGGGAAACATCCTTTAACTCTTTTTCCATTCATAAAAGAGACTCCCCTTTTAAAAAATCTTTATTTGGCGCTGGACGGAAAGACATTAGAAACTCTGACTTTTCAATTTTATTTAATACATAACCAAAAAAAAGGGTGGGTTACCGATACAAGCGCTCCGCTTTTAAATAATGATGGAAAAATTATAGGAATAATTTCTGTTGTCCGCGATATTACTTCTGAAAAATTTGCTAAAGATGCTTTATACAACAGCGAAAAAAAATACCATTCTCTTTTTGAAAATATGCTTGAAGGGTTTGCATTATGCAAAATGATTTATGATTATAACAATAACCCCGTAGACTTTATATATCTTGACACCAATAATTCCTTTTCAAAATTAACAGGATTAAAAGATGTAATAGGAAAAAAAGTTACTGACATAATTCCCCAAATAAAACATTTAACTCCTGAATTATTCGATATTTATGGAAGAGTGTCAACAACAGGCAACCCTGAAAAATTTGAAATCGACTTCAAACCTCTTTCAATTTGGCTTTCAATTTCAGTTTATAGTCCTGAAAAAGGATATTTTATTGCAGTATTTGATAACATAACCGAACGCAAACAAATTCAACAAGAACTAATAAGTGCAAATCAAAGATTAAAATTAGCTACTTCATCATTAAATCTCGGAATATGGGATTGGGACATAAAAAATAATGTCTTACTATGGGATGACAGAATGTACGAAATATACGGAATATCTAAAATTACTTCTAAACCAAATTTTGAAATATGGAAAAACAGTATAATTACAGATGACCGCGAAACTGCCTTGGATATAACAAAAAAAGCTATTGAAAGCCAATATGAATATGATACTGAATTCAGAATTCAACTGCCTGACGGTAATATAAAAAATATAAAAGCAAATGCGATTATAATAAGAGATGATGATGGAACAGCTTCACGTATGATAGGATTAAATCAAGATATCACTGATTTAAAACATCTTGAAGAACAACTTCGCCAGTCTCAAAAAATGGAAGCTATCGGACAGCTTGCTGGAGGAATAGCCCATGATTTCAACAACATTCTTTCTATAATTTACGGTAATTGCGTTTTAATGCAAATGGAACTTGAAAACAACAAATTTAAAGATATAATTGATTCTATATTAACTGCATCAAAAAGAGCAGCAAACCTAACAGGCAGTTTACTTGCATTCAGCCGTAAACAAATAATAAAACCAAAAATTGTTAACCTAAATGAAATAATATTAAATTTTACAAAAATGATTACAAGAATTATAGGGGAGGATATAAAACTTAAAACTATTTTCAATGTAGATCCGTTAAATGTCTTTGCAGATACAGGGCAGATTGAACAGGTTCTGATAAATATGTCGACAAATGCGCGCGATGCTATGCAAAATGCCGGAATTCTTATTATAGAAACAGAACTTAAAGAAATAGATAAAAATTTCAATCATTCGCTTGATGATTATCAGCCAGGCAAATATGCTGTCATATCTATATCCGATACAGGCAAAGGAATTGACAAAGAGTTACAAAAAAAAATTTTTGATCCATTTTTTACAACAAAAGAAGTGGGAAAAGGAACAGGGCTCGGACTTTCAATAGTTTACGGTGTGATTAAACAGCACAAAGGTTATATAAATGTCTACAGTGAGCCAGACAAGGGTACAACTTTCAGAATTTATCTCCCAATTACAAATCAAAAAAAATCTGAAATTGAAGAAAATAAAATTAATGATTATCCTCAAATGGGTACTGAAACAATACTTCTTGCTGAAGACGATCCTTTTGTCAGTCAATTTATCGAAACAATTTTAAAAAAATTCGGATATAAAATTATACTCGCGCAAAACGGCGATGATGCAATAAATAAATTCAGGGAAAATACTGATAAAATACAATTTATTATTATGGATATGGTGATGCCTGAAAAAAGCGGAAAAGACGCTTATTCTGAAATCTGTAATCTTAAACCTGATATAAAAATTCTTTTTATAAGCGGTTACAGCAATGATTTACTTGCAAACAAAGGATTGTTTGAAAATAATTATGAGATACTTGTAAAACCGTTTCAACCTTTAGAACTGATAAAAAAAATCAGAAAAATTCTTGATTCAGTAAATAAATAAATTCTTCTAATGCAAATCAGGAAGGGGCATTTTTAAAAATAAAATATTTTTTTCATTACCTCATTTTATTCGCCAGATTTATTAATTTTTTTAGAACATTTAAAAAGAAGTTCATCTATATTCTCGTATCCTGGAGAAAGATTCTTGACTTTCATAAAATTTTCCGATGCTTCATTATATTTTCCCGTTTGATAATAATAAGCTCCACGAATAAAATACTGTGGAGGAAAATTCTTATCAAATGAATTGAGTATCTGCAATGTTTTTTCCATTTCAGAATATTTATTATTATGTAAATAATAAACTGCAAGGTTTGAAATGGAATTGCAATAACTCTCAAAAATATTTTTTAACCTCAAATCAGTATGGTTTTCTATCGGCATACCAAATTTATATTTATCAAATCCTGATATTTTATATTTACTCCAGAAACTAAAATCATATATCAATTCCTGTTTTATGCCTTTTTCAGACAAAACCCCTATTATTCCGCAAGGAGTATAATCATAATATTGAATAATTCCCTCTTTTGAAAAAATACTGGTGATTCTTTTATTTTTAATATTTGCATCAATAACGCGTTTGGTCATTTCATTCCCTGAATTATTTTGATATCCCGGCATATTAAGATTTTTATATCTTTTTTTTAATTGGGCATAATACCATTCATACCTGTCAAAATTCAAGGCTATTCCTATTAAATCCTTTCTCATTTTATTGACAATCTGCATATATTGAAAAGAACCTATCAAATCATCAC
>JAGOBX010000237.1 GCA_017999075.1 Candidatus Babelota bacterium
GTACTATTTCTGCTAAATAGATCAGTTGATTATTAAAAAATTTTAATTGTATTTTTTTAGTTTATTTATAATATCCAATTATATAGTTACTAATGAAAGCATTTAGAATTTTTAATAATCAAACATATATGTTTTGAAAAACTTTATTTTCGTCAACTGCATTTATAATGGATGATTATGTCAAGTATTTAATGCTCCAGTTGGTAACTGTTTATTTAATGAAATATTGCGTTTTTTTGACGCAGATGGGAATTTTCAGTACCGCATACTAAAAATGACAAGAATAGACAATAATGGAAAGGTTGCATTTGATATTAAACTTACTAATGAAGCGACAGATGCGTCTGAATTGTATTTAACTTCGACCGAAACCGGCACAGCCTTAGCGCCATGGACGACAAGAGGAACAGTGGCTGATCCTGATACAGAAGATCCTGTTTCAGAACTGAATATAGCGCGCATTGATAAAAACGGAAAAAACTTCTGGAAACAGAATTGTTGTATCTCTATGCCCGGTGTTGGCGGCTCAAACCGTATGGAAAATATACATCACCATGAAGATCTGATGTCAATCGGCTATAAAACTTATGTTTTTTTTTGAAAGCGATATTGAAGATGCCGCAAGCATAACGAATATTTCAGTACATTCGTGGCTGCAGATAATTGATAAAAACGGCGATTTTGGTTATCCTGAAATAGGAAAGGATATTAACATTCAATACGGTCACAACCCGTATTTTTTAAATATCAAGGGCAGACCTGCCGCTGTTTGTTTTGGAACAAAACAATTAGAAGGTATTAGTGAATTCGAATATCCAATTTTCTTTTTTATTGAATAGGCGAATTACTGTTATTATTTGCGCAAGTTTGATTATTGAGGATTTTATAAATACTTTTAGGATTAAACATTAGTATTTTAAAAAATGTAAATTTCAATATTAAAAGAGGTGAGTTTGATGTTGATACCAATTATCGGTGCAGTTGTAGCGCTGTTATTTGTGTTCATTGTTTATAATAGTCTGGTAAATAAAAAAAATCAGGTGAACAATGCATTCGCTTCGATTGACACTATGCTAAAAAAAAGATACGACCTTATTCCAAACCTGATTGCGACTGTTCAGACTTATATGAAACATGAAGCTTCTACGCTAAAAGAAATAACTGAACTCCGCTCTAAAGCTATGTCCGAAAATATCTCCGACAATGAAAAAGTTGCGATAGACAATAAACTATCGCGCGCTATAGGTGGGATAATGGTATCAATTGAAAATTATCCGGATTTAAAAGCCAATCAGAATTTTCTTCAATTGCAAGGGTCTTTAAATGAAATTGAAGAACAAATATCTGCTGCGCGCCGGGCATATAATGCGGCTGTTACAGATTATAATAATGCAGTTGAGATGCTGCCTACAAATATATTTGCAGGACTAATGGGATATAAGCAGCGGCAATTATTCGAAATAACCGAGAAAGAACGAGAAAATGTCAACGCTAAAAACTTGTTCAACTCGTAGTTTAATAATACGAAATCATCCTGAATAAAAGAGGTAAATTATGAAAACAATAGACGAATTAAAAAAGTATTATGAAACGGATATGACTCCTGAAATATTAATACTTGAAGACGCGCGAAAATCTGTTATCAGGAAATTATTATATTTATTTATTTTTTCGCTAATTTTAGCCGCGGTTATATTCTTTTTCGCATTTAATATATTAGGCACAAAGGTATTTATTTTAATAATATTGCTTTTTTTAATAATCTGCATACCTGGTTTTTATTTTATCACTAAAAAATATACGAGTAATTTTAAAAATGTTGTGATTAACAAAATTATTACTTTTATCGAACCGAATTTACATTATAATAAAGATGGTTATATAAATAAATCTTCTTATCTGGAAAGCAAGATATTCACTTCATTGCCTGATAGATTCAGAGGAGACGATCATGTTTATGGATCTATTGATAAAACTAAAATTGATTTTTCTGAAATTCATTCGGAATACAAAACCGAATCTACTGATAAAAACGGGCGCAAAAAAACAAGCTGGCATACTATATTTAAAGGACTTTTTTTTATAGCGGATTTCAATAAAAATTTTAATGGCGTTACAGTTGTTTTACCTGATTTAGCGGAACGGTTATTCGGGAGTTTTATAGGCAATATGCTCCAGAAAGCAAATATAAATAGGGGACAATTGATTAAACTTGAAGATGTCGAGTTTGAAAAAAACTTTGCGGTTTACGGTGACGATCAGATTGAAGCGAGATATATATTGTCTACAGCGCTGATGAAGCGTATCACTGATTTCAAAAAGAAAAGCAAAAAAGAAATATATCTATCCTTTGTTTCTTCAAAAATATATATTGCTGTTTCATATTCTAAAAATTTATTTGAACCGAAAGTTTTTAAATCGCTTCTTGATTTTTCACAGATTCAAGAATATTATGACGATTTGCAGCTTGCAATAGGGATCGTTGAAGACTTAAATCTTAATACTCGGATTTGGTCAAAACAATAGAAATAAAAAAATCAATATTTTGAATTTAATAAATTATTGCATTTTATAAAGGAAAATAAAAATGAATATTTCTTTTTTAATTAAATGCGTTTTTATATTATTATTGGTTTCAAAATTTCAAGCTGATTGTTTTAACGGTTCTAAATTCAATACAAAATTTTCACTGATTATTCACAATACAACTCACATGGGAACCGACTATATTGAAATCCAGAATATTGATGACACCGCTGTTTACGGGAAGGTTGGCATTGATTGGTCAATCGGTCCTCAAGCGCGCGAACAGTTGGAGCATGAAAAGTTTTATATTTTGCCATTTTCAGCGAAATTGATTGATAAAGATAAAGGATTTAATTTTGAAGTAAATATTGCCAATAGAAAAATTTATGATTTTAATCTATTTTTTATCTTTGATAAAGAGCTCAATCCTCGTCTTGTTGGATTTGTAAAAATAAAAAATTCTAAAAAAAATTTGTTTCCACCGGAGATATTTGGCGCTTTAGCTACACCTTTTTAACATAAAAAACACATTATTATCAAAAAAACAAAAACAAATACAAAGAAATGTAATACTGTGCAATACAATGCAGGGCGCGGAGCGCAGTGCTCAGAGCGCAGAGTGAAGAACGAGAAACGAAAAATGAATTTTAAACTTTACGCCTATGCTGAGTCTATTGTTATGTTCAAGAAAAACTATGAATACAAAATAATTTTATTGAAAAAAATAAAATTGTAAGAGATAATAGCGTAAGAAATCAAATAATAGAAAATGATGATTATAAAATTAGAAAAGCGCAGGGTTTTGAGAAATAATTATTTTAAGGATTAAAATAGAAAATATGAAAATTTGTATAATAATTTTTAATCTTATTTTGTTTGTTTTTTCAGCTGCAGCTATAGATTTATCAAAAATTGATTATAAAGCTTACGGTTTTATTAATGCTAGCGTTATTTATGGCGACCGCAATCCTGCCTGGCATACTCAATACAAAGCAAATCCCGATTACGGAAAATCAGATTTAAATTTCACAATGGAAACATCGAGGCTCGGTCTTAAAATAATTGCGCCTGAAGAAAATAATTATAAAATTGACGGTGTGTTTGAAATTGATTTTACGAATGGCGATAATATAACTAATCAAAACGCTGAATTACGATTAAGGAAAGCGTATATAACGATTGATAAAAATAATTGGAAAATTATCGGCGGTCAAACTGATATGATAATAGCGCAGACAGAACCGTTGATGCTTAACGGCGGTTATCTTGGGCATTGCGGTAATTTATATGGGCAGATTCCGCAATTGCGTATCGGTTATAAGTTGAATTTTTTTAAGATTGAAGCAGGCGCATTAAAACAAACTAAAGATGTCAAAAGCGCGCTTCCACAGACGCAGACCGGACAATTCCGGTATCAAGCAAGAATTGCCGCTGAAAAAAAATTGTTGATATTTAAAAATGCGATGTTTGCATTGGGATTCGATAAAGGCAAATATTCTCGTGATATTTCAGAGTCATACGCTTATTCAGCTGAACTTGAGCTGCCATTTAAATTCGGCAAAATCTCATCTGAAATTTTTAAAGGCGCAAATATCAAGGATTTATTAGGTTCAATAACAATGGAACCTAAAAAGCCGGAAATTAAAAGCAACGGAGCTTACTTTAATCTATTATGGTATTTCTCGAAAAATTTATTTTCTAATGCAGGTTATGGTTATGCTAAAAATAAATATTCATTGCTCGCTGATTTGGATTATTTGAAGAACCGGCAAAAATATATTAATTTATGGTATCGTTTGACTTCAAGATTATTAACCGCTGCTGAGTTTTATAATATCAAATCGGATATGTTTTATCAGAATAATATATTTGAATTAAAAAGCAATCGTTATTAATTTTCTATGCTTTATACCTTTTAAACCCGAATATGTGCTATTCGGGATTAGGTAGTGTATCATAATAAAGTTGATTTTTTTTATTGCAGATTTGCGTTTTGTTTTCCGAGGCAATATATCTGCTGTTGTAGGCGATACCATCGAAATTGCAGAAGAAATAAAATGATTTTAAATAAGCAAAATAATTAAAAGCGTCCCAATTTATTTTATGAATAAAATATTTTTTAATTTTTACCGCATTATCAAATCAATCTTTTCAAGAAAAAAAGAAATTCCTAATATTGATAATATCCAGGATTATCTGACTTTAGAAAAAGAAAAAGTCGTTATTGGCGTTATGATTATTTTTTTGTTAGATAATCTATATCTGGCATTCGGCAGAGAAGGCATACCTTTGTATATGGTTATTTCCTGCACTGCAGCGTTTATCATTTGTTTAATAAGTATAATTTATATTTTTTTAGATAAATATTATACAGGTCAGTTGATAATGAACTATGGTAGTGTTATACTGTGGTTTATCCATTTTATGTATATGCTTATCAGCGGTCAAAGCGATTACCGCTTCCCTGTAGCTACAACATATTTGTTTACAATAATTATGATGTATGCAATTGTATCAAATTATATTTTCCTCGATAAAAAACACGGATTGATTTCCGGATTTATCGCAATACTCTTTATGATAATTTCTATGTTTATAATCGGCAAAAAAAAATATTTTGACAATATGATTTCACCGTTTGTATTTATAATTGTATTAACAATAATTATCTGGTATTTTATAAATATTTTTAACACTATTTTTAAAAAACTGATTGAACTAAAAGATAATCTGCAGATTGAAGTAAAAAAAAGAACAGCGGAACTTGAACGGTTAAGCAAATTGAAAAATTATTTTCTTGCTAATGTAAATCATGAAATGCGGACGCCGTTAAATTCGATTATTGGTTATTCCAATATTATTGACAGCAATGAGATATCTGATGAAAATAAAAAATATTTATCGAATATCCGTAAATCAAGCGCTTCATTATTGAGAATTATTGACGATATCCTTGATATAACTAAAATAGAAGCAGGTCAGATTGATATAGAAAATAAAGTTTTCAATTTGAAAGATGAAATAGAAAATATCAAATTTAATTTTTCAGAAAAACTCAAGAGCAAACTAAAAGATATAAATTTTAAAGTTAATGTGAATTCGGAAGTCCCTGAATTTATTGAAACAGACCCTGTGCGATTAAATCAGATAATTAATAATTTACTTGTAAATTCATTCAAATACACTGAAAAAGGCGAAATTTCGTTGACTGCAATATTCGAATATGACAATGAGAATAGAGATTCTGGAACATTGATTATTGAAATTTCAGACACAGGCATAGGAATTCACGAATCTGAAGCGGAGCGGATTTTTGAAAAGTTTGAAAGATTAAAAATGAAAGAAGATTATTATAACATTGATAAAAGCGCTGGTTTGGGTTTAGCTATAGTAAAACAGATTGCAGAAAAAATAAACGGTGAAATCAGATTGACGAGCGCATTAAATAAAGGCAGCAAATTCACCGTTGAAATAAAAAAAATAAAAGTTCATCAAAGTTTGAATGAATGCTATTCGGTTGGAAATA
>JAGOBX010000238.1 GCA_017999075.1 Candidatus Babelota bacterium
TGAGAACGGCATAGGCGGGAATTATTTATTTGCAACTTCTCATTTATGGTGCAAAAAATCTCAAACTATTGATTTGATTGCAAAAGGATATACTGCCGCAGAATTAGATTCTGTTCCTAAAATATATGTTGAATGCTGGGTTGGCCAGCGTATGCCGCAAGATATATTCAAATTTTATGTAAGTTTAAAAAATGGATCATTAACAGAAATCACAAGTTATAATACTGGAGAAATTGCTACGCCTGCCAATTGGACAAAATACAGTTATACGTTTACCGGATACGGGTCAGGGTTAAGATATATTCATTTTGAAAACTGGGGAGAAGATGGCAGTTTGGGTTGGGCAGGTTATTACGGAACATTTTTTGATAATGAACTTGTAATGCTTGATAATGCTTGGAACGATGTTCCTTATATTATGCTTCAGGGAAAAATTTCATATACAGAACAGTCAGGTACTACTGCTGTATTTGCAAATGCAGTGGTCCGAGATATCGATTCCACCAATTTTAATGGAGGCAGTTTAATAATCGGATTTGATTCTGGCACAGGGAATATTTACGATAGTTTCAGTATCAGACATCAAGGAACCGGAGCAGGAGAGATAGGTGTTTCAGGAAATAATGTTTCTTATAACGGTGTCACTTTCGCTACTTTTTCAGGCGGCTCAACCGGAACCGATACTTTAATAGTTTATTTAAATGCAAATTCAGGAGCGGATACAGTTGAAGCATTGTTGAAAAATATTTTATATCAAAACCGTTCTGACGCGCCTGATACTAAGTATTTGCGTGTTCAGCTTAACGATGGTGGTGCTGAGACTGCTCAATACATTCAAACAATAAGTTTTATTCTGGTTAATGATTCTCCGGTTTTGACTTTATCTGATTCAATTTCGGTAATAATGGGTTCGGAAACAACTATGTTGTTTAATGCTTCGCATATTTCAGATTCTGATGCGTCTGATTCGATCAGTAATATTTCGTTGATTATTTTTGATACGGACATAGTAAGAATTACTGTTGATACTGGAACCGGTATTGACACTTTTCATTTTAATGCGATCGGAACTGCGGCCGGAGCAGATACGGTTATTGTAAAAATAATTGATAGAACAGGCGCGTTTGATACAAAAACATTCGTGGTGAATGTTTTTGCAGCGCCATATACAGGAACAAAATGGTATGTAAGTAATGATACAGGCAGTAATATTTTTAATAACGGTTCTGAAACATTTCCATTTAAGACAATTACAAAAGCGCTATCATCGGTAAACACTAATGATAGTGTTTTTGTTTTTGCTGGAACATATAACGAAACTGTAGTAATAACGCAAAACGGAATATCAATCATAGGCGCGGATTCGGGTTTGACAATCATTGATCCTATTGGCGATTCGACAGTTACTACGCTTTATGGAATTTACGCAAACGGATTGAATAATTTGCGGATTGCAAATCTGAAAATTTTCGACTGTTACAGCGGAATTTATTTTGATAATATTGACACTTCGGTTATTGAAAATATTTTTATTCAGAATTGCGGGAAGAACGGCGGTTCCGGAATCGGAGTTTATCTGACGAATGGAAGTTGTTCAAATACAATTTCAAATTGTTATGTATTTAAAAATTATTATGGTATTTGCGTGAATAATTCGGCATATAATTTATTGTATGGCAATTCAGTTATTTCTAATCAATTCTATGGAATTTATGCATATAACGGAAGTTCTTTTAATTACTTTTCAAACAACCGTTCCGATTCTAACAACACTGGAATTTACACTTATCAGAATTCAGATACAAATACATTTATATCAAATTTTGTGAATTATAATCAAGGCCACGGCATAAGGCTTGACAGTAATAACGGCTGCAATATTTTAACGAATAATGTATCAAATTATAATAATAATCACGGGATTTCTGTAAATGGCTTCAATAATATTATTCAGAATAATATTGCGAATTACAATACTTG
The DNA here is from genome assembly GCA_017999075.1 of Candidatus Babelota bacterium. Taxonomy (GTDB): domain Bacteria; phylum JAGOBX01; class JAGOBX01; order JAGOBX01; family JAGOBX01; genus JAGOBX01. The sequence continues at coordinate 1,981 of JAGOBX010000238.1, forward strand.
GGCGGGTTTTAATTTCACAGCGTCTTCAAATAATCTTTTTGAAACTAATACCGCGAGCAATAATTTACAGAACGGCTTTCAATTTGCAAATGCTTCAAACAATATTTTTAAAAACAATGTTTCAAAATCGAATAATCAAAGCGGATTTGTTTTAGGCAGCAATTTTAATAATAATATTTTTATTGGAAATTCAAGTATTGCAAATAATGAAAGGGGTTTTTATCTTGATAATGTATCATCGAATTATTTTGCGCAAAACGATATAAAAAATAATACCGGTTATCAGATATATTTATTAAATTCTTCAACATCAGATACATTTATAAAAAATAATATTCAGACATCAATGATAAATCCGAATTATGCGGTTTGTAATTCTGCGGCTTCAATTTTTGATATGAAATATAATTATTATAATACTACTGATTCTTCTGTAATATCATCGAAGATTAACATTGCTGGCGGTTCAATTTTGTGGTTGCCTTTCAGGACATCGGAAATAGATACATTTTCAGGAGCAGATACAGTTGCGCCTGAAGCTCCGAGTTTTATTAGCTCTGATACTTCGGTTTTAAAGCAGGTAACTTTAAGGTGGACAAAGCCTGTTCTTGATGAAAACGGCGGAGCATTGACAGGATTGACAGGATATAGAATATATCGAGCTGGCGCTTCGCAATGCAGAGCAAACGGAGATACAGATAATTGGGAATTATTTTTTATTTTTTCAACAGAAAATGTCAATGACACAGAATATACAGATACAGGATTTAATGCGACTGGAACTTATTACTATAGAATAGTCGCGTTTGATTCTCATTCAACAAACGGACAATTGTTTTATAATAGAAGCTGGTATTCCGGCGGTATACAAGTATATGCCAGATACAATTCTGCGCCAGAAACGCCTGTATTATTAACTCCTGTAAATCTGCCTGTTCCTTATACTGAATATGCTACTTACGGCAGAACGCTTAATCAAAAACCGACATTGATCTGGCGCTGTCCGGCTGACGCAGACAGCAATGCGTTATATTTTTTAATTTATTTCGATAGCGGGTTTGGTTTAACATTGCTTGCTAATTCGGCAAATGACACGCGAGGCTTTTATTATTATAAATCCGGAAGTTATGATACATTCAGTTCCGGCGGAGCAGACTCAAGCGTTTATGGAAATACGGTATATTACAACCCGCAGATAAATTTAAGCGATTCGCTTTATATGTGGACTGTAATAGCATATGACAGCGATTTATACAGCGATACAGCAAATTTGCGGCGATTCAAAATCGGAGGCAGAACTTGGACAGACGGAACAATAACTGCAGGAACAACTTTAATCCGTAAGATTCATATTGACGAACTTCGCGAAGAAATAGATTTTGCGCGTAAATTACGGGGATTATCCGCATTTTCTTGGACTGATCCTGTTATTACTGCAGGTGAAACTTTAATCAGGAAAATACATCTTGATGAACTGCGGGCAGCATCCGAACAAACTGCTGCATCAGGTTTTTATTCAATTCCTGTGTGGACAGAACCTGCTATAACATCAGGTCAAACTCTCATCAGAAAAATATTTTATGACGAATTGCGTCAGAAACTGACTGGATTTTAAAAAAATATTATTAATGCAAAAATTTTAGCTTTTAAATAAAAAAATAGGTAATTTTTAAATAAAGTTATATCATCAGATTCGACCAATTCTATTTTATTTCATTGCTGATGGTTTTATTTGTTAAAAACTCTTTTAATGACTGCTTGCTTTTCTCTGTAGGCGAGCCGTCTTCTTTTAGTTCTACTTTTATCAACCATTTTATTCCGTTTTTTTCTATAGGATAGGCACTAATGTCGAAAATGTCGAATTTTTTTTGTCTTCCGATATATGCTTTTCTTCCTTCTGTGAATTTAAATTTTTATTATATTTCAAGAAAAAAACAAAAATTTTTTTATAGAGAATATTATATTGTTATAATGATATTTTTATATTTCTTTTGGAGGTTTATGGTATATCGGCATTTTTTTTATTATTTTTTTTTATATTTATTTTTTTCCTCGTTCGCGGTTTGTTCCTGATGAAGCGTTATTGGTTTTAAATTCGTTTTTATGTTTTCTTTTTCGCAATAATCGTAATTATATTTTTTTGACTTTTTTGGATTTTAGTATATTATATTTACAGATATAAATTTGTAAACAGGAAGCAATATGAGTCAAGTAATAAATAAAGATAGATTGAATAATTTAGCGAATGAAATATGGAAATCTGCGGAGCGTCTGCGCGGTAAATTTAAGGCATATGAATATCAAACTGTTATACTGCCTATTATCGTTATCAGGCGCCTTGAATGCGTATTGATAAAATGGCGGGAAGAACAAACCGAAAAATTAATAAAATCACAAAAAAATATTACTGAAAAAGAATTGCAGAAATTATGTAAACAGCTTGAGTTGAATCCTCAGCGTTCGCCTTTTTCAAATAAAACTAATTGGACTTTACGCAAGATTTATGAGGAAGACCATACCTTGATGGAACAGAATTTCCGCGATTATATAAACGGATTTTCTGATAATGTTCAGGAAATAATCGAACATTTTAATTATCGCGCTGTTATCGGGCAAATGGTTAAAAATGCGCGGTTAGCTCCGATTCTTAATCAATATTCTAATTTGGATTTAGGCGCTGATTCTTTGTCTAATCTTGAAATGGGCTATATTTACGAAGAATTATTGAGACGGTTCTCAGAACAGAGCGGCGAAGAGGCAGGAGAACATTTTACGCCTCGCGAGGTTATCAGGTTAATGGTTGAACTTATGGATATTCCAATACCTGAAAAACATATTTCGATTTATGATCCGGCGTGCGGAACAGGCGGTATGCTGTCAGTAGCAAAAGAACATTTATTTGATAAAGCCAAAAGCGATACTGAACGGAAAAATGTAGAAAATTATGTAACTGTTCACGGTCAGGAATTACAGCCTGCTAATTATGCAATTTGTAAAGCTGATATGCTGATTAAAAATGATAAGAATGCAGAAATATACTGGGGCAATTCTTTAATACCGCATATTCAGCACAGTAAAGACCCGGGCGATCAGCTTGCAAGCGATAAACATAATTTTGATTTTATGTTGAGTAATCCGCCTTTCGGCGTAACCTGGGGCGGTAAAGACGGATATGAAACCGAAGCGCGTAAATTGCAAGCAACGCGGTATAAAGCGGGTATGCCGCGCACAAATGACGGAGCATTATTATTTTTACAGACAATGCTTGCTAAAATAAAACCGATTGAGAAAGGCGGCAGTAAAATAGCAATTATTTTCAATGGTTCGCCGTTAAGTAATGGCGACTGCGGTTCGGGTGAAAGCGAAATCAGACGCTGGATTTTAGAAAATGACTGGCTTGACGCTATTGTGATGCTGCCTGACCAATTATTTTATAACACTGGAATTTTTACTTATATCTGGTTATTAACGAATAATAAACCTAAAACGCATAAAAATAAAGTATTGCTGATTGACGCAAGAAAACAATATGAAAAAGAGCCGAAAGCATTTGGCAATAAGCGTAACAGAATTATTGATGAACACAGGAAATGGATTAAAGAACAATATAAAAACGGCTGGAAAACCGATTATAAAAACGATTCTGTCAAATTATTTAACACGACCGATTTTGCATTTCATAAAGTCAGCGTGGTTTTCTGGCAGACTGATGAATACGATAAACCCGCGTATATAACTGAAATATTCGATAAAAGTTTAACGCCTGCAAATATTAAATCAATCCAGCAATTTTACGACAGCGATATTGAATTTAAGATTACAGGTAAATCTGAAAAATCAGTTCATAAAATTTCGTTTACTCTCAAACCAAAAGATACTTTTTCAAAATTATATGAGCGAGAAATAAAAAAAGTTTTTGAAGAAGAAATAAAGATTTTAGTGAAAAATATTAAGAATAATTCCTATAAAAATAAATTGATAAAAAAATTTATTAATTCATTGGAAATAACCGCTGAATATACGCACAGGCATTATGTTACGGATAATGAATATATAAAGTTTGGCG
>JAGOBX010000239.1 GCA_017999075.1 Candidatus Babelota bacterium
ATGCGCCGACGTCAGTAGAATAAATATTAAAATAATAATAATTAATACAAAATAAAAAAAGTTTTAATGTTATTATTACAGAAATCAGGAAAAATAATATTATTTTACTTATTTTATTCATTCTACTAATTAAAAAAATATAATTTATTTTTGAAAAATATTTTTAATATTTCTTTTCCTTTTAGTCAAATCTTTTCGATGGCGATAAAAAAAATCAAAACTGATTTTTTTTAATAATAATAATTGAATACTGATAAAAATTGTTATTATTCCTAAATAAAATAATATCGAATCAAAATTAATTATTCGGGCATTCAATATAAAAGCAGCAAAAATAAAAAAAGAACCGCAACTGAACAATAGAGAACCTGCAAGACCGGCATAATATGCTAAATTTTCATTAAAAGTTATTGTCAAAAGAATAGTCATTATATCCAGTATGGCCATTCCTGAACGTTTAAAAAAAGAATATTTAGATTCACCCAAATTTCTACGGTAATGTTTTACAGGCATTTCTTTAACTGAAAAATTTTGTTTATGAGCAAATACAACAGCAAACCTGTACAAATCTCCGTATAAAGATAAATAATCAATAACTTCTTTTTTAAAACATTTCAATCCGGAAAAAAAATCTCTAAAATTAAGACCTGAAAGTTTTCTTATAATTGAATTGAAAATCAATGAAGTTACAATGACAGACTTATTATCCTCTCTGGAAATTCTTTTACCGGATATAACATCAAATCCATTTTCCAATTCAAGTATCATCGAAGGAATATCTGATGGATCGTATTGAAGATCGCTGTCAATAATAACAATATATTTTCCTTTAGCATATTCAAATCCTGTTTCGAGAGCAGCAGCTTTACCATTTTTTTTATATAAATTAATTGCCGTAACATTAGAATTTTCATTATATAACTCAAAAATTTCTTTTTCTGAGCTGTCAGTAGAGCCATCATTAATAAAAATGATTTCAAAACTTCGGCCGAATTCTGATAATGATTTTTCTATACTCTTAAAATGTTCTTTTAAATTTAAAGATTCATTATGAAGTGGAGATACTACGCTGATTTCAATTTCAAAATTATTTTTATTTAACATGAAACCTTCCTTATTCATAACATAATTTTTCTAAAACTCCGGTTATTGATAAAGACCTTTTGATATTCGAACTATTTTTACCGTGTAAAACCGAATGAAAATTTTTCAAAGCAAGGTTTAAATTATTATTTTCGTCAAATTCATAAAATTTAGTTGCTTTTATAAGTTCGGTTTCAGTTAAGGCTTCAGTTCTGTAATATTCAGTAATGGTTATAACTTTTTTTTCCAGAGGAGTATAGTATATAGTTCCTTTTTCTCCGTAAATAATAATTTTTTTTTCTCGTATTGGAGAATGCAGATTCAAATTCATAACACCCGAACAGTTGTGTTTCGAAGAATAGAATGTAACGACAGAACTGGTAACAATGTCATTATTTTTCATTAGAGGAATTGGTGAAAAAACACATTCGTCTATAGGTAAAAATAAATCAAGTATCGAAAGAGCATGCGATCCAAGCAGATAATAAATATTATACGGTAAAAATCTGCCGAGCTGATTTAATGAAATTTCAATACTTTGAATATTCCCTATATGTTTTTTTTCAATAAGTTTTTTGACATAATCTAAAGCAGCAGAATAAGTATATGTATAATCCGTTTCAATTATTTTATTTTTTTCAGAAGAAATCCGGTTTAACTCCAAAGCTTCTTTTAACCGCATTGTAATAGGTTTTTCAATTAAAATATTTTTTGAATGCTCAAGCATTTTCAATGCTATTTCATAATGAGTATTTATCGGAGTGGCGATTATCACATTGGGAATATCTTCATTATTCAATATTGTTTCAATATCTGAAATAAATTTTTTTTCGGGATTTTCCAAACTTCTAATTTTTTCAAACGAAGGCGCAAAAACAAAGCAAAGATTGAAATATTCGCTTTTTTTAAGATAATTATAATACTTTTTTCCCCAATACCCGTATCCTATCAATGCAACATTATCTTTCATATTTTACAATTTCCCTTTATTCCATGCATCATTAATTTCAAGAGCAATTCTGTTACATCTTGCTCCAGAAGAAAAACAAATGCCGGCATCCCATTCAGAATTATTATTAGCTGCCACCATTTTGTTAAATTCAATCAAATTATCGGGAATTTTTCCTAATATTGAATGAATAAAAGTAGGGCTTGCAGAACTTGAACATTTGTATACATTTCCGTCTGCGCCGAGAGTTATTTGATAATAACTGTAAATACATTTTGAATAATTCATTTTTTCAACATCCTGATATTCCGGAGAATGCCAGAAAATATACGGTTTTTCATTATGCGAATCAGATAAAAACGGCAATATTGTATTTCGACAAATATTTCCGAATTTATTTTCGAATTTTTTTTTATATTTTTTCACCTCATCAAATTTTTTTCCGTACAAATCATATGGAATAGAAAATCTTAATGTGTCAACTCCAATTTTTTTCATTATCTCAACAATCTCTGAAATTTCTTCAGGAGAAGAATTAAATTCATTCAGAAGGTAACAGATTCTAATTGCAGGTTCGCGTTTTGAATTTCTAAGTTCAGTTAAAATTTTTATGCCTTTTAATATTTCAGTGAACCAATCTTTTTTTATATTTTTAGTTCTGCAATGACTTTCTTTTCTGCCCGCATCTAAGCTTATTGAAATATAATCGCCTACAGAATCACCGTTTTTTATAATCCATGAACATAACCCATTTTTTTTTTCACAGTCCGACAATAATGAACCGTTTGTATATATTCCGAAACTATTTTTATATTTCTTAGTTAGTTTTAAATAATCAAGCAAATATTTATTCATTAAAGGTTCTGTATAAGCTCCGCCGTAAATATAAAATGGTATAGCGCCTTTCAATTGTTCTATTATCTTTAATCCATCTTTTTCCCAATTTCCTAATGGCCGTTTTAATATTCTGCCCTGACAATAATAACAATCGAAATTACATGTTTTTATTCCATCCCCAGGCAAATGAACTTCCATTTGTCTTGGATAAATTAATTTTCCATTAAATATTTTATTTAAATCATTATTCAAATGATTCCTTATTATTCCAAGATAATCATAAGATTCAGGACGCATTTAATTATTCCTGTTTAATTAGTAATATATTATGCTTTGAAATAATTAGTTTACAAAATAAAATTATTAACACTGTTTTTATTGATTATACGTTAAACTTTTGTAAACTAATTATTTCAAAACAGCGTATTTTGTGAATTCATCCAAAACAAATGAATTCCATAGAAACAATCTGTTATCATTTTTTAAACTTTTATGTTCATCATTTTTTTTTATAATAATTTTTCTGGAGTTTCGATTCCAAAAATCAGACGGTTCAAATTTTATTGTTTTATCATAAAACCACCTGGATAGCGGCGAACTAAGTCCGATTTTTTTTTTCCATACAATTTTTTCAGGTAAAAATGCATCAAAGGATTTTTTCAAAATATATTTCGGCTCTCCGTTTTTAAGTTTCAAATTTGACGGTATTTTCCTGACGCAATTAATTACATCTATGTCCAAAAAAGGAACTCTGACTTCCAAACCATTCATCATACTCAACCTATCGACTTTTGTCAATATCTGTTCCTGCAGAAAAATTTTTCCATAAAACTCAAGAGTTTTATCTGTATAATTTTCCGATTTGCATTCTTCCCATGCTTCTATAGCTTCTGAATATAATTCTTCAAGAACAACAGGTTCTCCGGCAATTTCGTTTAACTCTTCAAATGAAACCGGACTTAACCACATCGGATTCCACAAAGACGATTTTTTATTATATCCTTTCAGCAATCTTTCTAATTTAAATCTAAAAGTCATATATGAATGATTTACAGGAATCTTTGATAAAATCGAAATCAATCCCCGATAACATTTTTGAGGAAGAAACGTTTCCATCATTTTCATTATTTTTAAGGCTTTAAAGGTATCATATCCTGCAAACAACTCATCTCCGGCATCGCCGCCCAATATAACTGTAACTTTTTTTTTGGCATTTCTACACAGCAGATAATACGAATACATTGAACTGTCGCTAAAAGGTTCGTCAAGTAACGAAAACATTTCTTTATGAATTTCCGGATGTATTTCAGAAGAAATAGTTGATACTGAATGTTCAGTTTTAATTAAATCAGAAACAAATAATGCATCTTGTGTTTCATCAAATCCAGGCTCAAGAAAACGAATTGAAAAAGAATTTATGGTTGATTTATCCATTTTTTTTTTAGCTAAATACGAAACAATCGAAGAGTCAAGTCCACCGCTTAAAAATAATCCTAAAGGAACATCTGAAACAAGTCTGCGCTCTACTGCCTGAGACAAACAACCTATAATTTCATCTGTCCAATACTTTTCATTTTTTGAATAGTCCGGTTCAATTGAATATGTCCAATATCTTTGTATATCATATTTAAAAGTTTCAATATCAAAAACAAGATTATGCCCGCCTTTTAATTTATATATATCTTTATAAATTGTTTTATCTCCGGGGAAATATCCGTATCCATGATATTTCTGAATATTTTTCTTTGAAATATGTAATTCTAAAAAATTATGTTTTTTAAAAGCTTTCAGTTCTGAAGCGAATGCAAATACCCCGTTTTGCAAAGTGTAATATAGCGGTTTTTTACCAAAACGGTCGCGGCTTATAAAAAATTTTTTATTTTTTTTGTCGAATATAACAAACGCCCACATTCCGTTTAACATACCGGCAATGTCGTATTTCCATTCTTTATATCCATGCAGCAGTATTTCAGTGTCAGAATGCGATGATTTAAATTTATATCCTGATAATTCTAATTTTTTACGTAATTCTCTATCATTATATATTTGACCATTATATATAATTACAAGATCGTTATCTTCGGTTTTCATAGGCTGGCATCCGCCAATTCTATCTCTGATTATCAAACGTCTGTGTCCCAAAAAAACCGGATAACGATCATCCTGATAAATACCAAATTCGTCCGGGCCTCTGTGAAATAGAGTATGTGTCATTGATTCAAGAACGGATTTGTCTCCATTTCCATAAAATCCTGTTATTCCGCACATTTTTTTCTATAAACCTTAAAAATAAAAAAATATATAAACAAATTATTTTTTTTCTGATTGTACCGCAGCAGCAATCCTGATTAACGCTTTTTTTAAAATTGAACGGGGACAAGCTATATTTATGCGGTAAAAACCGCTGCCTTCTTTTTCTCCAAAAGTTCTTCCATCGTTCAATCCGACCTTTGCTTTTTGAAAAATAACTTTTCTTAGAGTTTCCAAAGAGAAATTTAAAGCATTAAAATCAAGCCATACCAGATATGTCGCTTCAAGGTCAAATATTCTTATTTCAGGCAATTTTTTTTGAAAAAAACTTTTTAAAAAAAGATAATTTTCATAAATATAGTTCAATGCTTGTTCGAGCCATGGTTCTCCATATTTATAAGCCGCTATTGAAGCTGCCATTCCAAACTGGTTTGGTTCTACCAGTCCATTCCGTTTATAAAGAAAAAGTTTAAGTCTTTTTCTTAATACACTGTTCGCTATAATTATATTTGACGTCTGCAGTCCTGCCAGATTAAATGTTTTGCCTGGAGCAGAACATACAGCCGATATCATTGAATTTTTTTTTGAAATTGTCGGAAACGGGATATGTTTGAAAGGTTTATAAACCAAATCTGAATGCATCTCATCTGAAACCACAAAAACATTATGTTTAACGCAAAGTTTTCCCATTCGTGTTAGCTCTTCTTTATTCCAAACTCGGCCTACCGGATTATGCGGGCTGCATAATAAAAACATTGTTGTTTTCTTATCTTTTATTTTTTTTTCAAAATCATTAAAATCTATATGATATCTGCCGTCTCTGATAATCAGAGGATTGACAAGAATCCGCCTTTCATTACTGCTAATAGCTGTCTCTTATAAACATAT
>JAGOBX010000240.1 GCA_017999075.1 Candidatus Babelota bacterium
TGCATTATGCAAAAAAAACGGATTAAACAAAAATTTAAAAATAATGAGCGCGTTTTTCGCGCTTTTATATATATCTTTTTCAAGAACATATTGGACAGAATCAATTTCGGCTGAAGTTTATATTCTGCATATACTTGCAATAACTTCAATGCTTGAATTGATGTTATTTGACAATTTAATATCGAATAAACCTGTATTATATTCAACAACAGCAGGTATCATTGCAGGCATATCATTCAGCAATCATTCATCTATCATATTTATAATTCCGGTTTTTATAATTACACTTATGCTACGAACAAAAAAGCTGAAGCATATTTTAATTTTTATACTAATGGCAGTGATGGTATGGCTTATATTCAATCTGGATATGATGATGAGGGCAAAGTCTAATCCGGAATTAAATTTAGGAAATCCGTCAGACATTAAATCATTGGTTAAAACCGTAACCATGTCGCAATATAAAAATTTGGTAAAATATCCGCTTTTTAATAATGCAAAAATTAATTTTTTAAAAAATAATTTCAATAATGAATTTGATTACATTTTTCTAATAATTTCTTTAGCAGGGTTCGTTTTTATACAAAAACTTTCAAAAAAAATTTTTGTAATATTATTTTCTGTATTTGTTGTTTTTGGTATTTCCATATTCGGATTTTACAGACAGGTATCGTATGAAGCTGTATTAGAAACAATATATGTTTTTTTTCTTCCATTATACGTTATATTGACAATATCATTCGGTTATGGATTATACGTCATATTTTCATATTTTTTCAGTACCGGCATTTTTCTGAAAAAATTAACAGGTGCAACGCTTTTGATTGTATTAACATTAATGTTAATAATAAATTTTACAGAAAATTTTAATTACAACAATATGAGGGATATTGACATTTGCGATTTATATACGGAAGATATTCTTAATGAAACCGGGAAAAACGGCATACTACTGACTGATGATGATAATATTGTTTATTCGATATGGTATAACCAAATGGTTTTAAAGCGGTACAGAGACAGACTGGTAATTCATCCTGAATTATTAAAAACAAAATGGTTTTTAAAAACAGACGCAAGGAAGTTGTCTGATATTTCAGAGTATATCGATAAATTCCGAAACAATATATCAGTGATAGCATTCACCGATAAATTAAAACAGTCAACTCAAGGAAGAAGCTTATTCGGTTTAACCGATAAAATGGTTATTGAAAATAACATGCATTTAACAAATTTTGAAGGTTATAATATTATCGATAAAATTAAAAAGTACAAATATTCCGCTTTTTATAACAAAAAGGTTTATTATATATTGAAACATTATTCAATAGCGTATACTGTAAAAGGTATTTTATACGCAAGAAATAAACAGTTTAAAAATGCCGAAAAATGTTTTTTAAATGCGCTTGAATGTGATGGAGATAATATTGACGCAAAACGCAATTTGATGCTGGTAAAAAAAGAAAATTAAAATTATATTGCGTAATTTTTCGGCATGTGTTATTATTGAGATTACTGTAAATCAGTTATGCATTCGCCGGATTGATTCCCCGGCGGCTGACCTGACTCATTTACTTCCTCTAACGCTGCTAATCCTTAATGCCCTCAAGGGTTAGCAGCCCTTTTTACAAAAATTATTTAACAAAAAAAAGCTGCACATAAAAATAAATTGTATTTTTTCCATAATATAATACAATTCCTGTTTTTATTTTGCTTTTAGATTTTATATATTGCTGCAGTAACTTTTTAAAATGTTCAATTTTCTTGATTTTGCTTTAAATTAATGAGTAATTTACCTATTTATAAAAAAATTATTTTTGTTGGAATTTTTTTTTGTTTTCTCTTTATAGCCGCTGAAATTGCCGGAAGATTTATTAATTTCAATTTCAATAAAGACGTTTCACAATTTTCAGTACCAATGCTGGCTGATAGAAATTTTGTTATTGAAGATGAAGAATTGTTCTGGAAATTCAAACCTTCTGTAACAATTCATTCAAGATGGACATTTCCTTCTTTCATAAAAATAAATTCAGACGGTTTCAGGAGCAATACAGAATACATCGAACAAAAATCACCAGGAACAACAAGAATAGCATGTATAGGAAACAGCGTAACTTTCGGATACAGGCGTTCCCTTGAAGAATCATTTGAATATATTCTCCAGACAAAACTCAATTCAAACAGTAAATCTAAAAAATTCGAAATATATAATTTCGGAGTTCCGGGTTATACTTCACACCAGGGGCTTGCAGTTCTAAAAAAAAACGTTCTCAAATACAATCCTGACATAATTACAGTTTGTTTCGGAATCAATGATGAACGGTTAGTTGCTGTTCCCGACAAATTCAGGAAGGTAAATATTAATTTTTTTTCAAAACTTGAACCGTATTTTCAAAAATTGTTCACTTATAAAGTTTTGATGAAACTTTATTACGATTCCATTGAACAGAAATTAAAAAAAAACTTTTTGAAACCAAGGGTTTCTTTAGAAGATTATGAAAAAAATTTAGACGAAATCATCTCAATTTGCAGCAAAAAAAATATAAATGTCATAATAATAACTCCGCCTTATAATCCCGCATTAAAAGACGACGAAGATTTTATAAAATCAATGAAAAAATACAGGGAATCAGCGATAAAAACAGCAATAAAAAATAATTGCAGGCTTGCCGATTATTCTAAAAAAGTCGATGATACTTTTAAACTTGAAAATATAAATTATATCTGGGACTCATGTCATCCTGACATTAAAGGAAATACAATATTAGCTGATATGCTCGAAACCATAATAACACAGATCAGCTTTTAAAAAATCAAAATTCAAACCAAATAAATCTATCTTACTTTATAAAAATTAATTAATCATGTCATAACTTTTTTTATTATATCAATCAACTGCTGAAAATCGAAAGGTTTCTGTATAACAGAATAAGCTCCGAGTTCTGTCAAATTTCCGCTTTCATATTCAAGCTGACCTGACACAAAGACAATAGGCGTTTTATTATTAATTTTCCTGAGTTCTTTAAATATTTCAATTCCTTTCATATCAGGCATAAGCAAATCAAGAAACACCAAATCAAAATCATTTTTAGAAAAAATTTCTATAGCCTGTTTTCCTCTTTCACAAACAGTAACATCAAACTTATTTATTTTCAGAATTTTTTCTATTGTTTTTAAAAAAGACTCTTCATCATCTACAAATAAAATTTTACACGACAAATCTTGTAAATCGTTTTCAATTTGAATATTTGAAATATCTTTATTGCAGTCTTCAACATCTGAATACCCTCGAGGCAAAACTATTTCAAACTTAGTTCCAACCCCTTCACTGCTTTCAACATTTATGATTCCATTATGTTTCTCAATAATTATAAAACTGACTGACAATCCAAGACCTGTGCCTTTGATCTTCAAATCATCTTTTGCCAATGCGCCTTTTGTAGTAAAAAAAGGCGTAAAAATCTTGTTTTTAGTTTCAGAATTCATCCCGACGCCTGTATCGCTTATAGAAATATGAATATTTCCGTTTTTAAAAAAAGTTTCAATTTTTATTATTCCGTTACCTTTCGGCATAATAGCATGGCGCGCATTTATAAGCAGGTTAAGAAAAACCTGCTGAATCTGGCCTACATCAACGTTGACTTTTTCAGTTTTAGAATAAACTTTTTCAATAGTAATATTTTCAAGTTCAAATTGTTTTTTCTGCAATTTCAAAACATAATCAAGCAAAGTTTCAATTTCTACAAATTCTTTTTTAGGAGGAGTGGGTTTTGCGTAAGTCATCATATAAGAAACTATTTTTTTTCCCCGCATAAGTATTTTTTCAATCGTTTTCAAAGATTCTTCTGATTCGCCGTCAAGTTTTTTTTCAATCAACTGTATCAGTTGAACATTAGAATAAGCTACTGCGAGAATATTATTGAATTCATGCGCTATACCTGCAGTAAGCTGACCTACAGCAGATAACTTTTCAGATTGAATCAATTGATAAACTGCTTTATTTAATTCTTCATTTTTATCAACTAATTTCCTGTTAATATCTTTAACCTTATGTTCTGAATCCTTGCATTCAGCAAAGACAGGTCTTATTCCACGAACTCCTAAAAACATAAGCACAGATAAACATAACCCGATTAGTTCATATATTAAATCAGTGGTAAAATTTATATTGAAAAAAATATAGTAAAGATGAAGGAGTCTTCTAATACCCATCAGGAAAAATGCTATTGACATAAACAGCCATGAATATCTCAACCCTGTTATTCTAATAAGCCATAGTGAATAAAAAGCAGCAGATAATTGAAATGCTATAGACAATATGAGTATTGTAGAAATAACAATTGTCATATAATTATAATTATATTTATTTTATTTTAACTATATCGTTGTTTTCATTTAAAACAATAATCACAGGTTTATGTATCTCAGCCTCATCTGCAGTCATTGATGCAAATGAAAAAATTATTATTCTATCGCCTAATGCAACAAGCCTGGCAGCAGCTCCGTTAAGTCCGATTTCCTTTGATCCGGCAGGAGCTTTAATAATATATGTTTCAAACCGTTCCGCATTATTTATATTGGATATCATAACTTTTTCGAATTCGCGGAGGTTTGCAGCTTTTATGATATTTTCATCTATAGATATGCTTCCTTCGTAATTTATATCACATTTAGTTACTGAAGCCTTATGAATTTTGGATTTTAAAAGAGTTATTTGCATTTATATTCATCAACCTTTTTCTATTTTAATTTAACAACTGATTAATCTGGCGTTCTGTTTCATTAGCGCCGCCACCTTTTCTTTTCTGTTCGAGTTTTTCAATGTCGCTTTCAGCTTTACTCATAAACTTAATTATGAACAAAAACATAATCGCCATTATCAAAACTATAGTAATAAAAGTAGTTGGCAGTTTTTTCATTTTTTCCCGTCCTGCAGCTGATTATAAGCTTCGTAATATTCCCAAAGTTTAGAATTATAATAATCAAGCGCATTATTATAATTTTCCTGCAGTTTATATATAACTGTGTCTTTTAATTTTTCATCAAGTTCGATTTTTTTAAATTCCTGGTAGTGTTCTATAGCTTCTTCAAATTTATTAACAGGATCCATGAAAAATTTTTTTATAGTCAAATGCAAAATTAATAGTAATAAAAATAAAAGCGGAAGCGAAGAAATAAGTATTATAAATTCAACTATCCGCACATAAAACTTAATTTCTTTTATTAGAACTTTTACAATTATAGTATTTGATATATTAACTTCTAAAATTTCATCAGGGAAATAAGTTTCAGAAACTTCCTTCTGAGTAGTATTTATATAATCTTCTAATTTTGTTTCAGAAGTTTTCATATCAATTTTATAATAAAAAACATCATCAATGAGTTTCAATTGATGGATAAATTTATCAGGATCAAACTTTCCCTGATCATTTTTAGACGATAACACCAATGTTTTAACTAAAGTAGAATAATTATCTTCAAGAAAAGACATCAGCCGTTTATCAATAAATCCTGCGGTAATCAAAGAAATAATTATAAAACCTAAAATAAGTATTATTGATATTGAATTAAATAATTTTTCTTCAAGAACAGATTGAGTGGTATGTTTTACTGTTTTCAATGCCCTGAATATTCTCAGCATCCGAAGCACTCTTAAAATTCTTATAAACCGCGTATATTTTATTCCTCTTATTGCGCGAAGAGCAGGAGTCAACACATCTGAACACGCTAACACGTCAATAATTATTTCGGTACTGAAAAAATATTCTTTTTTGAATAATATTATCCGTATTACTACGTCAATCAGAAAAATAACAGCAATTATAATATTATATATTTCAAATTTAGATTGAAGTACAGGAGTAATTTCAAAATAAGAATGAATTAACAGGCCGATTGCTATAACAACAAGGAATAAAACAAAATAATCCCAAATTTTAAAATATATATTTTTTTTTATTTGTTCGGATTTAGACATATATAAAATCCAGCTCCATACTCAATTTTTTATAAATTATACAAATATCAATATTAAAAA
>JAGOBX010000241.1 GCA_017999075.1 Candidatus Babelota bacterium
ACGTTTAAAAAATGTTTATCGCATTTTAAGATTATAAGTTTTATTGAAATTTATTTAAACAATTTTTATTATTTAAATAATTGCAATAATATATAATCTTTAGGAGGGTTATTATGAAAAAATATGTATGCAATGCTTGCGGATGGATTTATGATCCTGAAACAGGAGACCCTGATTCTGGTATTGCTCCAGGCACACCTTTCGAACAACTTCCGGATAGTTTTGTGTATCCTGTATGCGGAGTTGGCAAAGACATGTTCGAAGTTCAGGAATAATTTTAATAATTTAGTGTCTATTCAAAAATAATATATTTCCATTTGATATGTCATAAAAAAAATTATTTTTTAATTTTTATATTTTCCACTTGATATTTCAAATGGAAATATTTATTTAAAAACTGACCGGTTTTCAGGAATTTATATAATATGATAAAAAAAATATTATCTGTTATTTTTATATTATCGGTATTTTTTTTAATATCGGTACAAGCGGCAGGGATATCCGGTAAAATAATAAAAACTAACGGTGTTCCTTTAATTAATGGAAAAAAAACAACTTTAAATTCAACTGTCAATGAAGGCGATTTAATCGAAACAGAATTTTCAGAAAAAAGTTATGCAGACATACTTTTCAGCAATGGCACATATATACGTTTAAAAGAAAATTCAAAATTGAAACTTATTAAAACGTCAAATAAATTCAAATTAAACCTTAAATCCGGAAAAATATTTGTAAATGTGGAAAAACTTCATAAAAATCAATCTTTTGTGGTATTTACCCCTGTTTCTGTCGTTGGAGTCCGCGGAACAAAATTCGCATTGGAAACAACTGACAGGCAATCATATATCTGTGTATGCGAAGGAATTGTGGCAGTAAATAAAAAAAATATTTTTAACAGAATGTTTTCAAAAGACGTTGAAGTTTCACCTGATTATGATTTATGGATTAAATCCGGTTATACATTAAAAAAGCCTGCTTATTCTCCGGATATGTTAAAAGCCACCGTATCAGAATTTGAAAATATGGGGTTTAAAATAAACAAATAATGCAATTACACTCAAAATTTAATGCAGCTTACGATTGCATATATTTCAAAGCTGAAAAACCTTGCATATATCACAAAAAATCAGGGGCAATTTGTAAAAACTGTATTTTTTTTAAAAAACGCGGAATAAAAATATTAATAATCAAACTCGACGCTATGGGAGATGTTTTGCGGACAACATCAATATTATCTCCTTTAAAAAAAACATTTCCTGATTCTTCGGTTTATTGGATTACAAAATCAAATTCGCTTGATCTTCTTTTAAACAATCCTCTTATTGATAAAGTCTTTGTTTACAATGAAAAATCAATATTGTATTTATCCTCATTGTTGTTTGACAATATTTTTTGTTTTGACATTTCTCCTGAATCAGTTTTTCTTACAAGCATAATAAAATCAAAAAAATACTCTGGATTTGTGTGGGACAAATTAAATGAAATACCTGTTCCTGCCGATGATAAAGCAAAATACTGGTATTCTTTAAGCATAAATGATGATTATAAAAAAAATAACAAACTTTCTTACCAGAAAATTATTCTAAAAACAGCAGGACTTAATTGTGAAAAAAAACTCGGTTATCCTATTCATTATTATTTCACTGAAAATGATAAGATTTTCCGTGAACTATGGGAAAAAAAAAATAAATTCGATACTCAGTTATATACTATCGGATTAAATACCGAGGTTGGCAATAAATGGCTTACAAAAAAATGGAAAACAGAATATTTCGAAAAATTAATAAAACTTCTGAAAAAATATGACAAAAATATTAATATTATAGTTTTTTCAAATAATGAGTTCACTGCAAAATCCATTTCAAAATATCCGAAAACATATATGCCTTTAAAAAAATTAACATTCAGAAACTATGCTGTTTTATTAAGTTTATGCGATTTAATCGTAACTTCTGATACTCTTGCTTTCCATCTTGCCGCGGCTTTGAAAAAAAAATCTGTTTGCATTACAGGACCTACAAGTAAAACTGAACTTGAAAATTATGGAAAAGGAATTATACTCGAATCTGATAAAAAAAAATGTTTATGCTGTTATAAAATAAAATGCGGATTATCACCGAACTGTATGGATGATATAAAACCGGAATATGTCTTTGAAATAATAAAAAAAATGTTGGTTGAAAAATTATGAAACAATCTTATAAAAATAAAAAAGCTTTTTTTGAATATGAAATTTTTGATAAGTTTGAAGCAGGATTAGTGCTTAATGGGTCTGAAGTAAAATCTATACGAGCCGGTAAAATAAATTTCATAGATTCATACTGCGATTTAAGGGATAACGAAATATTTTGTATAGGGCTTCACATATCCCCTTATAAAGAAGCTTCTTATAACAATACTGATCCATTGAGGGAAAGAAAATTATTGCTTAACAGAAAGGAAATAAATAAAATTGCCGGAAAAATCAAAGAAAAAGGTTTAACCTGCATTCCTTTAAACCTATATTTCAACAAACGTAATTTTGTCAAACTTGAAATAGGATTGGCCCGCGGAAAACGAATGTATGACAAACGTGAACAGATAAAGAAAAAAGACATACGCCAGGAACATTCTTCAAACTTAAAATTAAAAAATATCAAATTATGAACTTACCTGATATCCAGATTATATTTAACCCTGTATTCCATAAATATATAGTAGTATTATGTTTTTTGATATCAATATTTCTGCTTATTGTTTTAATCAAAACAATAAAATCTTATTATTTGTTCGCAGTACAATTCGTTATTATCACAATGCTTTTGCTGATTATCATGAATCCAGTTTTAAAAATAAAATCAGGATTGAAAACTTTTCCTGATCCTGTTATTCTGGTTGATGATTCTTCAAGTATGCTTAATTTAACTGGCGATAAAAAAACAAGACTGGAAAAAACTCAACAGCTGATTAGTGAGATTAAAAAAAAAACAGGTCTTAAATTTTCAGAGTTCAATTTTTCAGATTTCAATACTGAAAATCAAATAACCGCTTTATCAGAACTCGAAAAAATCGTAATTCCAGAAAAATCTTTTACAGTAGTTTTATCAGATTTCAACAGCGCCATTCCTCTCAATTCAGATATGAAAAACAAATTATTGTCAAAAGGCATAAATTTTCATTGCATTGACGGAGAACCTTTAAATTACGTAAAAATATCAGACGTTTTTTATGAAAAAAATAAATCAGACGAATCATTTCTGAAATTAAAATTAAAAATTCAGGTTTATTATCCGGAAAATTATACTGTTTCTCTTTTTGAACGCAATAAACTTATATCTATTAAGGATATAAGCCTTACAAAAACAGGCGAACATGAAATAATTTTGGATTATGATACAAAAAAAAATCTTTCAAGCCACTTATTTTTTAAATTCGTAATTAATATTTCAAATAAAAATGCCAAAACTGAAAATATTATCATTGATAACGAATATAACTTAGCTGTTGAAAACAATATAAAAAAAAACAGAATCCTATGTGTAGTAAACACTCCTGACTGGGATTTTGCTTTTTTCAACCGGCTGCTTTCAAAATATTCATCAACAGAAATATCTTATTATCACCAAACTTTAAAAAATATAAATCAGCCTATTTCTTCGTATTCAGGAAAATATGATCTTATTATATTGTTTAAACCTGATTTCAATTTTCTTCCAGCTCAAATAATAAATATGATTTTAAACAAAACTTCCGGAAAATCTACAATATTGTATTTTACAGGAACCAGAGAAAACAATTTCAACACTCTCAATTCCGTTAAACAATTTTTCAAATTAAACACTCAAAAAAATATTGCTATTCAAAAAAACCATATATTAAAACAAGCTGTCCACAATGGAGGTTTATTTCTCCCCATTATCGACTGGAACAAATATCCGCCATTTGATTCGATGTTAAGATTATATTCTCCTACAGAATCAATTCAGTATATTTCCGATATATCAGACAGCTCTCCGGTATTATTTGAAATAAATAATGAAAAAACTCTATCGCTTGTATTTACTGTATCAGGTTTTTATAAATGGCAGTTTAATGAAGGACTTATGTCTGGAAATTCTAATGAAATACCATATTTCTGGAACAGTATAATAACATATCTTTTAAATAAATCCATCCAGGACGACTTGCTGATTATCCCGTCAAAACCACTTTATTTGTATGAAAAATTCGAAAAAGCAGAGTTTGAAATAATTTTATCAGAAAATTTAAAAAAATATTCAAATCAATTAACAGCATCTCACTATACTGATCATTCAAAAAAAATATAATAAAATTATCTGACAATTTTCAAAATTATATGCTTCCGTCTCAAAAAACAGGATTAAATAAAATCGAATGTTCATTACCTGTTTCGTCCTCGGCAAAAACACCTGCCAAATCAGCCTTTGAATACTTTATTGATATTCCTTTATTAGAAAAAAATTCCGGCATTAAAACCGAGTCTGTCAAATCCATTTTTTTCAAAAACCAGGAATATTATAATTTTCAAAATTCAAAATCATTTATAAATAATTTCAGAAATTTTATTAAACCTATTGAAAATCATTATTATATCGACATTATAAGCAACATATATTTCATGTGCTCATGCATATTCTTTTTTTGTTTACAATGGTTTTTATTAAAAAAAACAAAATAAATTATTGACAACTATTCGATAGTATATTATATTTAAAATTTAAAAATAATAATCAAGCTGTAATTTTATTGTTCGGCTTGATTTTTATTTTATCTCAATAAGTTTGTAGGAGGGTTTTCTAAAAATGGCTAATATTTATTATGATAAAGATTGCGATTTAAAATATCTTTCAGGAAAAAAAGTTGCCATATTAGGTTACGGCAGTCAAGGACACGCTCATGCTCAGAATTTACGCGACAGCGGTATAGATGTAATAGTAGCGGAATATCCAGGCGGAGCAGCATGGAAAAAAGCGGAACAGGCTGGATTTAAAGTATCTTCTGCTGACGAAGCTGCCAAACTCGGAGATATCATAGTATTCACATTGCCTGACACTATTCAATCAGGAATTTATGACAAATCAATAAAAGCTAATTTAACTAAAGGAAAAGTTCTTTTATTTGCCCATGGTTTTAATATAAGATACAATCAAATAGTTCCCCCTGATTTCGTTGATGTTATTATGGTTGCTCCAAAAGGACCGGGTCATCTGGTACGCAGTGAATATATGGAAGGTCGCGGAGTTCCTAATTTAATAGCTGTAGAGCAGAATGCTTCAGGAAATGCAAAAAATATAGCTATGGCTTATTCTAAAGGGATCGGCGGCAGCCGCGCTGGAATTATAGAAACAACATTTACTGAAGAAACAGAAACAGATTTGTTTGGAGAACAGGCTATCCTGTGCGGCGGAGTTACCGCTCTTATGGAAGCAGGATTCCAAACTCTTGTTGAAGCAGGATACCAGCCTGAAATCGCATATTTTGAATGTATTCATGAAATGAAACTTATTGTTGACCTTATATACGAAGGCGGAATGGAATGGATGTGGTATTCAGTCTCTGACACAGCAGAATTCGGAGGGTTGACTGTAGGTCCGAAAATTGTTACAGAAGAAACCAAAAAAGCAATGAAAGAAGTTCTAAAACGAATTCAAACCGGTGAATTTGCTTCTGAATGGTTAAGCGAAACAAGAGTGGGCCAGCCGAAATTCAAATCATTAAGAAATATTTCAAAAAATAACCTTAATGAAAAAGTCGGAGAAAAACTAAGAAAAATGATGCCTTGGTTATCAAAAAGAAAAACTGAAACAGGCGGCAAATAATTTTTAAAATTATTGCGGGAAACCGGATATTTTTTCATTATTATAATTTTAAGGAGATATTTTTAAATGGCTAATATTAAATCTGCAAAAAAAAAAGCTAAACAAGCAATAAAACACAGAATTGCAAATGCTCAGAAAAAAACAAAATTACGCACGTATGTAAAAAAAATAAAGAATGATACTAATAAAAGCAAAAAAGACGAAACTTTAAAA
>JAGOBX010000242.1 GCA_017999075.1 Candidatus Babelota bacterium
GTGTATGCCGCACCATAAGCTTCAAGTGCCCAAACTTCCATTTCTCCGAGACGCTGACCGCCGAACTGAGCTTTACCTCCAAGAGGCTGCTGTGTTACAAGAGAATAAGGCCCGATAGATCTTGCATGAATTTTTTCATCTGCAAGATGATTCAGTTTCATCATATATATAACACCGACTGTTACCGGATTTTGAAATTTTTCTCCGGTTCTACCATCAAACAAATCTACTTTTCCTGATTCAGGAACATCTATTTTCTTCAAATATTTTTTTATTTCTTCTTCATCTGCTCCGTCAAACACAGGGGTTCTGAATTTTATATCAAGTTTATCTCCGGCCCAGCCAAGATGAGTTTCAAGAATCTGTCCTATATTCATACGTGAAGGAACTCCAAGCGGATTAAGCACTATATCAACAGGGCTTCCGTCTGCAAGATAAGGCATATCCTCAGAAGGCAAAACCCTCGATATTACACCTTTATTCCCATGTCTGCCTGCAACTTTATCTCCTTCTTTTATTTTTCGTTTTGTAGCAATATATACTTTCACAAGCTTTTCAACACCTGCAGGGAGTTCATCTTTATTTTCTCTTGAATATACTTTTACATCTATTACTATCCCTTCATTGCCATGTTTTAATTTTAATGAAGTATCCCTTACATCACGAGCTTTTTCACCGAATATTGATTGGAGAAGTTTCTGTTCAGGAGTTGATTCCATTGTATTTTTCGGTGTTACTTTTCCTACAAGTATCTCTCCTGCTTTTACTTTTGAACCAATCTTTATTATTCCGTCATCGTCAAGATTGCGTAAACCCTGTTCACTTAAATTAGGTATATCTCTCGTTATCTGTTCTTTTCCCAATTTAGTGTCTCGCGCATACACTTCAAATTTTTCAATATGCAGCGATGTATAACTGTCATTTTTAACAAGTTTATCGCTGATCAGAACCGCATCTTCAAAATTAAGTCCTTCCCATGGCATAAAAGCAACAGTTACATTTGATCCTAATGCCAATTCGCCGCTTTCCACAGCAGGACCATCAGCTATAACTTCACCGGCATTAACTTTATCTCCAGGCAATACTATAGGCTTTTGATTAATAGTAGTACACTGATTTGAACGTTTAAATTTTAATAATTCATATCTATCAATAATTTTTTCTCCAGCCTTATGCACTTCTCCGGTTATATAATTAATTTCATCTTTTGTATAAACTTTTCCAGTATTGATTTCAATATAATTTGAACATACTTCCGTTACCGTTCCTCCATGTTCCGCAGTAACAGCAACCCGGCTGTCTTTAGCTATTGTTTCTTCCATTCCAGTACCTACTACAGGAGATTTAGGAAACATCAGAGGCACTGCCTGACGTTGCATGTTAGAACCCATCAAAGCACGGTTTGCATCATCGTGTTCAAGAAAAGGAATTAATGCAGTAGTAGCGCTGACCAATTGTTTAGGAGAAATATCCATATACTGAACCTGGGTAGGTTCCACCATCAAAAAATCATCTTTATATCTTACACTTACCTGAGGTCCAACAAGCTTATTTTTTCCGTCTATTTCAGCATTCGCCTGAGCTACATAATAATTATCTTCTTCAAGAGCATCCATATAAATGATTTGTTCTGTAACAACTCCATTATTAACTTTCAAATACGGAGTTTCAATAAATCCTAAATCATTAATTTTAGCATATGTTGCAAGCGAAACTATTAACCCTATATTCGGTCCTTCAGGAGTTTCTATAGGACATACGCGTCCATAATGAGTATGATGGACATCTCTTACTTCAAATCCGGCTCTGTCTCTCGACAACCCGCCAGGACCTAAAGCAGATAATCTTCGTTTATGGGTCATTTCAGAAATCGGATTTGTCTGATCCATAAACTGTGATAACTGAGACGAACCGAAAAATTCTTTAATTATAGCTGTAACCGGTTTAACGTTTATCAAAGTACGCGGAGTCAAATCTTCAAGTTCATTCAAACTTGGAGACGATAATCTTTCTTGAACTGATTTTTCAAGACGGATCATTCCTTTTCTGAATTCATTCCTTAATAATTCTCCCACGCATCTGACACGCCTGTTTCCAAGGTGATCTATGTCATCAAGGTGGTATCCGTCTCTACCTTCTTTCAAAGCACACATATATTTCAAAAGATTTATTATGTCCTCAATTGTCAAATTAACTTCAATCTGAGATTTTGTTTGATTAAATTTTCTATTAATTTTATATCTTCCTGTTTCGCTTAAATCATACTTTCTCGGATTGAAATAAATATCACGGACATATTCTTTAGCTTTTTCATAAGGTATTTTCATATTGCCGCCGCGAATTAATGGCAACAATTTTTTTAGAGCTTCCTGATCATTTGAAGTAGTATCGACATTTAATGTATTCAATACATATTTAGAAAAATCAGCATCGTCAACATCAATAATTTTTATTTTTTTTAAACCGTTTTTCTGAAGCTGATCTATTGTTTCTAAAGACAGAACTGCCCCTGCTTCGCATATATACTCGCCTGTTTCTTCATATATTACGTCTTCAAAAGATATGGAATTTTCAAGTTTATTGCTAATTTCCATTTCTTTAAATTTATAAAAAGCAGATAGTATTTCCTGATTAGACGATACTCCAAGTGCCCGTAAAAACATTGTTACTGGTATTTTTTTCTTTTTATCAGGACGCACACTTAACAAATTTTTTGTATCAAGTTCAAATTGAAGCCATGTCCCGTGATATGGAATTATTTTTCCGACTATTATATCTTTTTTGTCGTCAAACTCAAAAAATATCCCAGGAGATCTATGAAATTGACTAACTATAGTACGTTCCGCACCATTAAAAATAAATGTACCGCGTTTAGTCATATACGGCAGATCGCCTATATATACTTTATCCTGAATTATCTTTTCTAATTTATCATTTTTATCATAAGTCAATAATCTTATTGATAAATATATTGGAACAGCAAAACTAGCATCCCTGTCTATACATTCCTGCTCGTCATACTGGTATTTACCTATTTCATATCCTGTATAATCAATTTTGATTTTTTTTTCATTTGTTTTAATCTCTATTGGAAAAACCTCTCTAAACACTGATTCCAATCCTGCGTTTTTCCGTTTTGATGGTTCAACTCTTGTCTGTAAAAACCATTCGTATGATTTTTTCTGTATTTCAAGTAAATCCGGCAATTCAAGAGTTTCTTTAATTTTTGCAAAATTTATAATATTGCTTTTTTTCATAACTGATTTGTTTCCTCCCCGCCTATTTATACTTTACTAACAAAGCGCCTCAGATAAAATAATGTTCCGGTTCATATTTTTGTTTGATTTTCAACTAATAATTAATAACACAACCGCAATTTTCTGAAAATTATTATTATTTTCATTACAAATATATCAAAATGCTATACCGGCACACTTATAAAAAAAAAATAAAAAACAACGGTTTTTTACTGATAAAAAAACCGTTGTCCTTATTTTTCAAAAAAAACTTAAAATACTTATTTAAGTTCTACTTTAGCGCCGGCGGCTACTAATTTTTGTTTAATTTCTTCAGCTTCAGCTTTAGAAACAGCTTCTTTTACAGGTTTTGGAGGATTGTCAGCTAAATCTTTAGCTTCTTTAAGTCCTAATCCGGTAATCGCTCTAATTTCTTTAATAACTCCTATTTTCTGAGCGCCAGCATCAACCAATATAACATCAAATTCTGTTTTTTCTTCTTCAGCCGGAGCTGCTGCTGCTGCTGCACCCGCTACTGCCACTGCAGCTACAGGAGCTGCCGCACTTACTCCGAATTTGTCTTCAAGAGCTTTTACAAGTTCAGATAATTCCAAAACTGTCATCGTTTCAATTGCTTTTATAATGTCTTCTTTTGATAATGACATTTTACACACCTCACCTTAAAACTTTATTTTGTTTTTTGTTCTTTTACTGCGTTTATCGCATACATAAGCTGTCTGATAGTTCCTGCAAGAACATTAACAAATCCTCCTATAGGAGCATTCATTGTTCTCAACAATTGTGACAGCATAACTTCTTTGGACGGCAATTTAGCAAGTTGAGCAATCTGATCACTGCTCAACAATTTACCGCTCAATACTCCGCCTTTAATTTCAAACTGTTTGTTGGCAGTCGCAAAATCATTTAATACCTTAGCGGTTAATGCCGGATCTTTATAAGACAATATAAATGCATTTTCTCCTTTAAGCAAAGAAGTTAGTGATTCATATTCAGTGTCTTTTATTGCAAACCGCATAAGAGTATTCTTGGTAACAAACAATTCACTGTCATTCTTTTTAAAATTGCGTCTGAGCTCTGTCATAGCTATGCTATTCAATCCGCTCAGATTAGCTACCATAATACAATCAGATTTCGACACACGCTGCCTTACTTTTTCGGCAACCTGCGATTTTTGTGGATTTCTCATTTTCCACACCTCATTTTTTTTCGATTCAACATTTTAAACATAAATTTTTATATATATAATACACAGATTTGCATCTTAACCTGCATGTTAAATATATAAATTAAATGCCCAGACATTTAACCTTATAAAAACTCATCGCATAAACGCGATTGTTATAAGGATTTTTGTTGTTTCATATTTTTTTCATTACATGAGAACATAATCAACCCGCAAGTTCCATCCATACTCCGTTAATATCCATAAGTATTGATGGTCCATGGGTCGGATGAAGAGCCATTGTTTTCATATACAATGTTTTTGTTCCAATATGAGCCGGTTTTACTTTTATTAAAGCTTTTATAACTGCAGACAAATTATCTTTTAATTTTTCTGCGCCAAAATCAGCTTTACCTATTATAGTTCTGACTATACCGAATTTATCGGTTTTCAATTCAACCTGACCGGCTTTCATTTTTTGAACTGCGTCTTTTATATTAAAAGTTACAGTTCCTAATTTCGGGTTCGGCATTAATCCTCTTGGTCCAAGTATCTTTCCTAATTTACTAGCGAATTTCATAGCGTCCGGAGTAGCTATAACTGCGTCAAAATCCAACCAACCTTTCATAATCTTGTCAACTAAATCTTCTGCACCGACAAATTCAGCGCCTGCATCCTGCGCTTCTTTAACTTTGTCTCCGGATGCCAATACAAGCACTCTTACTTTTTTTCCTGTGCCTTGAGGAAGCACTATTGTAGTACGTACCTGTTCTTCGGCTTTTTTAGGATCAACACTTAGTTTTACGGTTAAATTAATTGTTTCATTGTATTTGGCAGTAGCCAAATCTTTTATAAGCTTAACCGCATCGTCAAGTGAATAAAAAGCGTCTTTTTTATACTTGGTTACAAGTTCCTTATAACGCTTGCTTCTTTTTATCATTGAATTTCACTCTCCTAAGTGTAAAATAATTATTCGATTTCCACGCCCATATTACGGGCAGTTCCAGCTATTGTGTTCATAGCCGCTTCAACTGAATTAGCATTCAAATCCGGCATTTTCAATCCCGCGATTTCTTTCAATTGCGCTTTTGACAGTTTCCCTACTTTCTGTTTATTTGGTATAGGTGACCCTTTTTCAAGTTTTAATGCTTTCTTTATTAACACACTCGCAGGCGGAGTTTTCAATATAAAATCAAAACTCTTATCCTGGTATACTGTCAATATTACAGGAGTTAATATACCTTTTTCAAGTTTTTGGGTTTTCGCATTAAACTGTTTGCAAAACTCCATAATGTTTACCCCGTGCTGTCCCAATGACGGACCTACCGGAGGAGCTGGAGTTGCACCGCCTGCCGGACATTGAAGTTTTACTATCGCTGTTACTTTTTTCTTTGCCAATTTATTTTACCCCCATTTTTTTTTATAATTTTATTTTTGATGTTGTTTTTCAACTTGATCAAAATTCAATTCTACAGATGTTTTTCTTCCGAATATATCTACCATTATCTTCAATTTTGCCTTATCAATATCTACTTCATCAACTGTTCCAACAAAATCTGAAAAAGGCCCGGTCATAATAGAAACTGAATCGCCGATATCGTACATAG
>JAGOBX010000243.1 GCA_017999075.1 Candidatus Babelota bacterium
AAGGGAAAACCGGCATAAAATTGATTTTGCCCAGACAATGTCTGATAGTCAGTTTATAATGGTTTTAGAAAAAACTATTAAAACGATTGCACCTAAAGTTGAACCTGTTTCTGCTAAACCTGTATTAAAAGAACAACCTTCTGAAAAAAGTTATTCGAAAAAATCTAAATCCTCTAAACCTGCAAAAAAGAAAAGTTTGAAATCCAAGAAAAAACAGAAAGTATCAAAAAAGCAGAAAAAGTCGGGAAAACCTGAAGTTATTCAAAATATTGAACCTGTAAAACCGCGTGATTTAAAAAATATTCTTGATGATAGCATTGAATCAAGAGTTAAAACTCGAGAATTAAATGCTAATGAAATTAAAAATTCTTCTGCGGTTAAAAAATCTTCTGATGAAAATCAGTTTGATGAAAAAATCAAAACATTGCAGTCTAAAATTTCAAATTTAAAAACACAATTGAATACAACTTCCAGTGAAATTGACAGTTTGAAAAATTTAAAAAAAGATAACCGGTCAGGGAAAGATGAAACTAAATCTGTTTCAGATGATAAAAAAACAAGAGAAGAACTGCGTAAACTTGAACTTGAAAAAATTAAATCTATAGGCGTAGAATAATTTTATTGAATTTACTTCAGGTGAATGATTTATGAATATAAAAAACAACCAATCCCTGTTTAACTCCGGACAGGACGATAAGAAAGTATATATACTTGCTAAAGGCGAAGTAAAACTTTTTTTAAAATCGAGTTTGACTGACAATGAATACCCGTTATTTTCAGTTAAAGATGCAGGCGCAATTTTTGGAATTGTTGAAAATGTTTTAAATATAAAACGGATACTTACTGTTAAATCAGTTTCTGACGAAACAGATGTTAACGTAATTGATTTAGCAGGGAAAAATCTTACTGTAACAGTTCAGAGTAATCCGAAACTCGGTTTGCAATTTGCAATAAATCTTGCCTTGCGTTTGAAAAATACAAATAATCAATTAACATCTCTTTCTAAAATTTTGAATGATATAAGAACTAACACTAATAATTTATGCATTCAGTATTATGACATATGCGAGGAAATAAATCAGCTTAACGGTAAGTATCAGTTTCCTTGGTTGAAAGCTATTTATGAACAGGCAAAAATTAATTTAATATATAAATACGGGAGTTCAGCAAAAGCAGGTAAAGACGTTCTTGAAGAAATGGTTGAAGCACGAAAAAATGTAGTAGGTTCTGTAGAAAAAGAAAATCTGGAAACTTCCGGCGCTAAAATTTATAAACCAGGCGATGTAGTCTGCACTGAAGGAGATATAGGAAAAGAAATGTTTATCTTGCTTGACGGCGAGCTGAGCGTTTATGTAAATAATAATAAAGTGGCGGAAATTACTAAAAAAGGAGAAATCCTTGGGGAAATAGCGGTTCTATTAGGTTTGAAAACAAAATCTTTTGAAAAAAGAACTGCTACAGTTAAAGTTAAGAAAGAAGCCAAAATATTGAGTATACCGTTTGATAAGATTTTTGAAGTAATAAACAGAGATCCGAAGGTTATTGTGCATATTATGAAAACATTATCTGAACGTACTCCTGAATCGTATAATAAACTTACGGAAACATACGAAAAAATGGATAAAGCTATTAATCTTATGAATCCTTCTGCTTCAACATCTGCTACTTGTCCGAAAGCGTTTCAGCAGATGATAACACTAATTAATCAGAAGGCTAATGATAAAGATAAGGTGGATGCAATACTTAAAAAACTGGATAAACTGATAGATGATGCCAAAAAAGATTATAACAAATATTCGGAAATTTATGATAATTTGATTAAATAAAAATTTTATTTATATGTGAATGGGTTGAATTTATGGTATTTGAAATTAATAAAAAAAAAGTATTTTTTTTTACAACATTTTTTTTTATTTTTTATTTAATTCCTGGGAATTCTTTTCCACCTCCAGATCCAAAAATTGCCGGTGATCCAGAAATCATTAAATTATTTAATAATCATTTAAGCTATAAAAATGAAACTAGAAAAACTGTAAGTAAATCTCCGGCGTATCGTTCATATCAGTATCCGTCAGCTTTAGGAACGCATAAAATATGTGTTATTCTTTTACAATTTACTAATAAATCTTTTCCGTCGCAGTATAATAAAACTTATTATGACAATGTGATTTTTAATACATCGTCAAACAGTTTATCGAATTATTATAAAGAATGCTCTTACAATAAATTTAATTTGTCTGGTTCAGCGGCTGATATATATGGACCATTCACGAGTTCCAGAACAATGGAATACTATGGTTCGGATGGAAGTGATATTGATAACAGGTATGCTTCTATAAATTCAATGATTCAGGAAGTTGTAGAACTTGCTGAATCCAGTGTTAATTTTAGCAATTACGATTCCAACGGAGATGGAAAAGTAGATCATTTAATAGTTATTCATGCCGGAGGAAACCAGGCTGTTTCAAAAGTTTCAAATGATATTTGGTCGCATAACTGGTTTATAAACGGATTTCTTGAATCGGCCTATCAGACAGATGACGGAGTTGATATTGTAACATATTCTACTTTTGAAGAAGATGCATCTTTAGGTATGATGGCGCATGAATTCGGTCATGATTTGGGGCTTCCTGATTTATATAATACACATACTGGAAATTCGGTTGTCGGGAAATGGTGTTTAATGGATTACGGGTTGTATAATGGTATAAATTCAGATGGCAGATCTCCTGCTCATCCTTCGGTTTATAATAAAATATTATTAAATTGGATTACTCCTGTTTCAATAGTTTCTTCAGCGGCAAATTATAATTTGAATAATATAGAAGAATATGACGCGGCAATTAAAATTCCGCATCCTTCATCATCGAATTCATCTCAGGAATATTATTTAATTTCCAACCGTCAGAAAAACGGGTATGATTCTTATTTGCCTGGATCTGGAATTCTGGTATGGCATATAAATGATTCAATTGGGACGTTAACTGAAAATAATATTAATAATTTTTCTCAACAGCGTGTAAAGATTGTTCCACAGGATAATACAGAACCGTCGTGGAATTATGGAGATTCAACTGATCCATGGAAAAATAATCTGACAGGATTAACATCGTCTTCAGTTCCGAATAATGCCGCGCATAATGGTCAAACGTCATCTACTCCTATAATATCAAATATAGGAAGTTCGGGAGATGTAATGACTTTAAATTTTTTATCAGGGTATCAGATTTCTGAAAATATTAATATTAGTTCTGTCAAATATAATTCTGGCGGCTGTACTGTTGAGTGGTCAATCAATCCGGATTTTTCTGAAATTTCCAATATATCTTACTATAAACTTGAATTATATACCGGATTATCATCTTCAATTTCAGATACTGTAATAACAACTTTTAATCCTTACTTGAATTTTCAGATGAACAGCCCTGTTTCGTCTATCAGAATTTTTGCGTATAATTCAGGGAATATGCTTATAACCCAATCAAAACTTTACCTTCTTTCAGATACTACTGTTTTAATAACTGATAATTTGATTTATGGTTCTTCAAATATTACGGTTATTTCAAATGATACAGTAGAAATAACGGCACTGACTGATTATTCAGGGATACAGAAAAATTATATATTGTTAAATAAATCATCCGATACTTTTACCAAATTTCTTATTAATTCAGGAATAGATTTGAATTTTAATATTAATTCTTTATCTAAAAAATTTTATATAAATTTACCTTTAATTCAAAAATGCAATGTCGTTTATTCAAAACCTGATAATAACGATCCTGTTGTTTCAGCATTGTTGCTGAATCAGGATTTTGAACCTAATTCTCTCATAAAATTAAATATTACAGATGAAACCAATTCTATTATAACTTCTGATTTTTCATCTTATTTTCAGGATATTACTTTTATATGGCAAGATACTTCTGTTCAGGATATAACCAACTATTCATTGATGTACTATAATGAATCAACTGGAATGTGGGAAGTCGCGTTGTCTTCAATTGAATATGATAATAATTCAAAGATAATAAAAGGAACCATAAATCATTTAACAATGTTTGCGATAAAAAAAGTAGGAAGTTCATTGCAGAAAGCAGAAGTTTTTCCTAATCCGCATACTCCTGTCAACAATGGTAAAATTAAATTTTTTTATAAAGACAGCAGCGACACGGGTTTTGATTTTCCAATAAATACAAGTTTGAAAATTTATAACATTTCAGGTGAACTAATAACGGAAATTTATAAAACCACAGATGCAGGAACAGGAGACCCTTACGATAATATTAAAAATCAGTCTTTGCTGAATTGGGATTTGAAAAATTCGTCTAATTCGCCTGTATCATCAGGGGTTTATTTGTATGTTATTGAAACTCCGTCAGGTAAAAAATTTACTGGCAAATGTGCTGTAGTAAGATGAAAAAATTATAAATTAAAATAATAGTTTGATTTTATTAGAAATGCGGCAAATGATTAGTTCGCACTTCTTATTTTGATTTTTTAAAGGAGGATGTTCTTTATGGAATTGCCGAAAAATTTAAAATATTCAAAAGAACATGAATGGTGTAATATTGTTGACGGAATAGCTGTTGTAGGAATTACTGATTATGCTCAAAAAGAACTTGGAGATGTTGTTTTTGTTGATTTACCGTCAAAAAACCAATTGGTAACCGCAAATGAAAAATTCGGAGAAATAGAGTCTGTTAAAGCTGTATCAGATATATTTTCTCCTATCAGCGGAACAATTATTGATGTAAATAATGAATTGTCTGATAATCCTGGATTGGTTAACGAATCGCCTTTTGAAAAAGGCTGGATGATTAAAGTTAAACCTTCAAATGATTCTGAATTGAATAATTTGATGACTGCTGATTCTTACAAAGAATATATTTCATCTTTGTAATAATTTTTATTTTTTGGAAACTATAGTGAAAAAAATTATTAAGTTAGGCGTTAATATTGATCATATCGCTACTATTAGACAGGCTCGCGGAGGAAATGAACCTGATCCCGTAACTGCTGCTGGAATAGCAGAACTTAACGGAGCAGACGGAATTACAGTTCATCTTAGAGAAGACAGAAGGCATATTCAGGATAGGGATCTTGACATTCTTCGGAAAACAGTTAAAACTTCTTTAAATCTTGAAATGGCGAATAATGATGAAATAATTAAAATAGCTTTGGCAGTAAAACCTGATCAGATTACACTTGTTCCGGAAAAAAGAATGGAACTCACAACTGAAGGCGGTCTTGATGTAGAAAAAAACATTTTTTCTTTGACTGAAACTGTAAAAAAATTTATTAATGCAGGAATAACAGTAAGTTTGTTTATTGATCCTGATAAAAAACAGATTGAAGCATCATCCAAAACAGGGGCGTCTCATATAGAACTGCATACCGGTTCATATGCGAATTCCGATAAAAATAATCATTATTCGGAATTAAATAAAATTCTTGAATCTGCTATGTTTGCAAAGGAACTTGGATTTATTGTTAATGCAGGACATGGATTGAATTATATTAATGTTTATGATTTGTTTAAGTTTCAGTACTGGAACGAATTCAATATAGGTCATTCAATAATTTCAAAAGCTGTTTTTTTAGGACTTGACAATGCTGTCAGAGAAATGAAAAATATTTTAATTCATATGCATTAGGATTTTGAAATAGATTAACTTTCGATTTTTGGAATAAAATTAAGATATGTTTTAAAATTAAAAAAAACATCAAACTGCATTGGAAATGCAGTTTGATGTTTTTAAAATAGTTTAGAATTATTTCTGTTTAATACCTTCCTCTTGGCGTATAATGTGTATGTAAAAATTTATGTGATATTTTGCTGTTAGGACATTCAAAAAATTCTTCGTAAATCTGTTTTATTTCAGGATTTTCGTGTGATTTTCTTAATGACAGTAATTCGTCTTCTGAATAAATAGCTTTTGCTCTTGCGTCTCTTACAGCAGGATTTGTGGGTATAGGTTGACCCCCTCCGCCAAGGCAACCGCCGGGACACGCCATA
>JAGOBX010000244.1 GCA_017999075.1 Candidatus Babelota bacterium
AGTCCATTGCTGTTGTCTAGCTCCTTGTTTTTTATTTTTGCATTGCAGGTTAACTGAGTTAAATATCTCCCTTATATCTTTATCTCATATTACTTTGCTTCCAACGCTTTGTCTTAATGAAAATTGTTTTTCGTATCATAATACATTCCTTTTTTCTGAAAGCAATACAAAAAATATTTTTGAAAAAAATGCAGGAAATAAACACGAAAAATGCAGTAGGTGAAAGTGAAGTTTTTCAAAACATATATGTACGCTTGGTAAAACTTCTAAAAAGCCAAAAACTGCTCTATATTTTTTTGTATTTTTGAAAAATTGCTGAAACCTAATATTTTATCGCATATTCAGAAATTTTTCAAATTCCTATTGCAGTTTTTGAGATAAATCAGCAGAGACTTTTGTTGAATATATGAAGCATGAAGCAGACATTTATTCAAAATACAAGCAATATTATGGATATGTTTTTTATATTGGTAAAAAAAATATAAAAAAAATGACGACTATTATTTATGCTCATTATTTGGAATCCATCCTGCAATATAATAGTTTCCATTTACAATCCCTACTGGCTGCCCTATTTCAAATTTCCCAGTAGCTTTATCAGTTGAATATATTTTTAATAAAAAAACAGGATTAATATTTAATTTATATTTTTTTCCTGAAGCTAATTCTACATCCATTTTCTTTTCATTAAGAAATTTTTCTATTTTAATTTCTTTTATATTTAATATATTTTGGGTTATATCCTCTGAAAATATTTTTGCTTGTTCAATTGCAATACTATCAGAACCTTCTAAATAATATAAATCAAAAATCTGTTTAGAATTTTTTTGTGTTATTCCTTTTTTATATAATTCTAAAAATTGTTCTGGACTTTTGGCATCTGAAATATTGGTTGTTTTTTTATCACAAGAATATATCGCAAAAAGTATTAAAAATAAACATAAACACAAAATAAAATAATTTTTCATAAAGAATGCTATTTCACTTTTTTTAATAGAACAGCTAATTTTTTATTACAGAATCAATTTCAATAATTTTTGTCAGTAATGATTTTATTTTATTTAACGGCAGCATATTTTTTCCATCACTTAATGCTTTTTCAGGATTTGGATGGGTTTCTAAAAAAAGACCTGCTATTCCTACAGCAGTTGCGCTTCTTGCAAGAACATCAATATATTCTTTAATACCTCCGGAATGAGTGCCTTCTCCTCCTGGAATTTGAACGCTGTGAGTAACATCAAATATTACAGGATATCCTGTTTTTGACATTTCATACAGAGAACACATATCTACAATCCACCGGTTATATCCAAAACAAACTCCCCGTTCAGTGAGAAGTATATTTCCGTTATTCTGTGATTCGATTTTTTTTATTGTATTTTTTATATCCCAGGGAGCTAAAAATTGTCCTTTTTTTATGTTAACGCATTTTTTACTTTTAGCAGCGGCAATTATCAAATCTGTCTGCCTGCATAAAAAAGCCGGTATTTGAATTATATCAGCTACTTCTGCTGCTGCCGGAACTTCTTCTTCTTTATGCACATCCACAAGCAAAGAAAGTCCTGTTTCAACTTTTACCTTTTCCAAAATTTTCAACCCTTTTTCAAGACCTGGACCTCTAAAACTTGATATAGAACTCCGGTTTGCTTTATCAAATGAACTTTTAAAAACAAAAGATATGTGCAATTGTTCTGTTAATTTTTTCAGAAAATGAGCAGTCTTTAAAACTATTTTTTCTGATTCTATAACACAAGGTCCTGCTATCAGAACTATTCTTGATTTATTTGAAAATTCAATGTTTCCGACTTTAATTTTTTTCATAAAAAATTACTCCGAAAAATCAAATTCAGCTATTACAGGATTATGATCTGAAATTTTATCATTATTATGCATTAAAATTTTACAACTATTTTTTATATAATGATTTTCCATAGATTTTGCAATTATTATATGATCAATTATTTCGTTATAAATCTTGCCTTTGTATTCTCCAAAATTCGAATAAAATTCCGTTTCATCAAAACTTTTTGTTAAAAATATTATTTTGCCTGATTTATCAGATTCAATCAAAGGATCCAAATCAGTATTATCAAGATTTTTTGTATACCTGTCGTTAAAATCTCCTATGAGTATCACATGCTCGTTATTTTCTTTTATTTTTTGGTGTTCAATCCATTCTACTAATTTTTTTGCTTCTTTTTCGCGTTTACCGCCGTCTTCAGAAACTCCTTTAGCTTTTAAATGCACAGCTACCACGGCAAATTTAACTTCACCAACCTCAAAAAAATTATATATCGGGGTTCGTGAAAATCTTATATCGCGTTCTTCGGTTTTATCTACTATGTTAAACGATTTTTCAAATTTATATCCTCGCCATCCATTTAATTTTTTGGTATTCCATATCAATCCTATATTCTGGCAGGAAGATTTTCTGGCATACATATAATATTTATATTTTGCACTTTTAGATCTGTTATTCAAATAATCTACAAGTCCTGATATTGCATTTTTATTTTCAACTTCCTGGACAGCAAGAATATCAACATCTTTTATAAGTTCAAAAATTTTTTCCATCAAATTATCGTCGGATTCGCGTATATTTTTGCCAAATTCGCCAAAACCGGAATTATTTTCCTTATCAGTATCTCCAAAAAATTTAAGATTAAAAGTACCTATTTTTATTTTTACACTTTTTTTTCCTTCAGGTTTGCGTTTAACCGAAACAGATTTAATATTTTTAACTGAATTCGATTTTTTTTCACAAGCTGACAAAAAAAATAAAAAGAAAATTATTGATAAAATAATTATACCGTTTTTTTTATACATCAATATTCCTTGCTTCCTGAGCATACAACTGAATAAATTCGCGGCGCGGTTCAACCTGATCTCCCATCAAAACACTAAAAATCTCATTTGCTGCAATATTATCAGCTATACGGACTTTTAATAATGTTCTGTTTTCAGGGTTCATAGTTGTATCCCATAATTGTTCAGGATTCATTTCTCCAAGACCTTTATAACGCTGAATGGTTGTTCCTTTTTTACAGTTTTCCATAATATTATTATAAACATCAAAATAATTTTCAAATTCAATAGAAGAATTATCTTCATTTAATATAGTATATTTTTTTGAACTAAACCTGTTCAATTCAAGATAAAATCTCCTTAATTCCTTAAATTCTTTTAATTTTAACAATAATGAGGTAACTTCAAATTTTTCGCCGCCGATCACGCATATAAATTTATATTCAACATTGTCTTTAACTGCCGAATCAATTACTGCAGATTCTAATAAATCAGGTTCAGCGCCAGGCTGATGTTCAATATCTTTATTTTCAATTGTTTCCTGATGGTGTTTTTCTTCAACCTGTTGGATAGAAATAGAGTCAAGTCTTTCTTTATAAAATTCCTGGATTTCAGAAATCAGCTTTTCCATTTTATCCAAACTAACAAAAGAATTTTCTATCTTTTTAAAATTTTTAACAAAATATTCAAGAGAAGATAACGGCATTTTTTGTTTTAACAATTTTTTATTATAAAAATCAAGTTTTTCTAAATACACTAAAAATTTTTTCAAATCTTCACGTTCAAGCTGTTTGCCATTATCAAGAATAACTTTAATTTTATCAATTCCTATCTCAATTAAAAAATCTCTCATTTCTTCTTCGGTTTTAAGATATTTCTGCGTTTTACTTTTTTTCACAACATACAATGGAGGCTGAGCTATATAAACGCATCCAGCATCAATTAAAGGAAACATATATCTGTAAAAAAATGTTAATATTAAAGTTCTTATATGAGAACCATCAACATCGGCATCTGTCATAATAATGATTTTCCGATATCTTAATTTGTCAAGCGAAAATTCTTCTGAACCTATACCTGCGCCTATTGCAGAAACCAAAGTTCTAATTTCTTCATTTTGCAAAATTTTATCAATACGTGATTTTTCAACATTCAGTATTTTACCTTTCAATGGAAGTATTGCCTGAAATTCACGGTTTCGGCCTTGTTTTGCAGAACCGCCTGCAGAATCTCCTTCAACAATATAAAGTTCACATTGATTCGGATCACGGTTCGAACAATCAGCAAGTTTTCCAGGAAGGTTACCTGATTCAAGCGCCCCTTTTCTTCTTGTTAATTCTTTAGCTTTTCTGGCAGCAAGACGCGCGCGGGCAGCAAGCAAAGCTTTTTCAATAATCGCTTTAGAAACTTTCGGGTTTTCTTCAAAAAAACTTCCAAGCTTATCATTTACAACAGATTCAACTATTCCTCCGACTTCAGTATTTCCAAGCTTTGTTTTAGTCTGTCCTTCAAATTGCGGCTGCGGTACTTTAACGCTTAACACAGCAGTTAATCCTTCACGAGCATCTTCTCCCGAAAATGTTTCATCGTCTTTTTTAAAAAAATTATTTTTAATTGCATAATCATTTATTACCCTTGTTAAAGCTTTTTTAAACCCGGTCAGATGCGTGCCGCCTTCATGAGTATTTATATTGTTGGCAAAAGAAAAAATATTTTCCTGATAAGATGTGTTGTACTGCATTGCTATTTCTACGTTAATATTATCTTTGTTCACATCCATATAAATAACTTTATCATTAATTATAGGAGTCGTACCATTTAAATATTTTACAAATTCTGTTATGCCGCCTTCATAATGAAAAACATCTTTTTTTTCAGAACGTTCATCATACAGTTCTATATAAACACCCTTATTGAGAAAAGCAAGTTCACGAAGACGCTGAGCAATAATTTCATATTTCATTTCAAGAGTTTCAAATATTTTAAAATCAGGTAAAAAACGCACTTTAGTTCCAGTTTTATCTGCTGGAGCTTTACCTATAACTTTTAATTCATGTAAAGCTTTACCCCGGTTATATTTCTGATAATATATCTGATTATCCCTGTTGACCCAAACTTCCAAATCTTCTGATAAAGCATTTACAACAGATACTCCGACTCCGTGAAGACCTCCGGAAACTTTATATGCGCTTTCATCAAATTTACCGCCTGCATGAAGAATTGTCATAACAATCTCAACGCCTGATTTTTTATATTTTTCAACATAATCAACAGGAATTCCTCTGCCGTTATCTTCAACTGAAACACAATTATCTTTATGGAGAATTACAGTTATTTTGGTACAATATCCGGCAAGCGCTTCATCTATCGAATTATCTACAACTTCATACACAAGATGATGCAGTCCCCGTTCTCCTGTAGAACCTATATACATTCCAGGTCTTTTTCTTACAGCTTCTAAACCTTCAAGCACTTTGATATTATCAGCAGCCGTATAATGTTTACTATCATTATTCATATACTAAAAACCTCTCAACTATTTATCAGTTTTTCAATAATTTCAAATTAAATCAAAAAAAATTACTTGAAAAATATTATTATTAAATTAATATTTATAAAATTATATTTAATTATACTTATTTTATAAAATAATACAAATCAATTTTTAATTATAATTAATTTATTTTAGAATAAAATGACTTATAAAGTTGCAATTACAAAATCATGTTATGATAATTCTTTGGCTGATTTAAAAAAATGTATTGATTTAATAGGCGGAATAGAAAAATACGTTAAACAGAACGAAAAAATACTTATTAAACCTAATTTTTTAAGAGCAGGCAAAATTGAAGATGCTGTAACTACTCATCCAGAAATAATAAAATCATTATGCATCACTGTTAAAGAAGCAGGCGGAATTCCCATAATAGGCGACAGTCCTGGAAAAGGTACAGTAGACAAACTTATTAATTCAATCGGATTAACTGAGTTTTTTAAAAAAAACAACATAAAAATAGTAGATTGTTATACTCCAGTAACAAAAAGAAAACAAATCCGAGGAAGAGAAATTAAATTTACTTTATTTAAAGGCATAGAAGAATCCGATAAAATATTTTCTGCCGCAAAATTAAAAACACACGGTCAAATGTTTTTTACAGGAGCAGTTAAAAATTTATTCGGGTTAGTGCCTGGAGCTTTAAAACC
>JAGOBX010000245.1 GCA_017999075.1 Candidatus Babelota bacterium
GTTCTTGACAATGCTATTAAGCGGTTTCGTGAACGTCAAATTGTACTCCCCACATTTGCCCAGCAAAAAAATCCTGATTTGATACCTGACAAAATAAAAAACAGATTAAAAAATATTGGTTTATGGGATTTTAACTCTTTAAATTTATTTAGAATTACATGGAAAAATGAACCTGTTAAATCAGGCGGCGGTTTCGGCGGAGTAAATTATATTGAAATACCTTCTGAAATAACCGGAGTAAAAGCCCGTATAGTTTTAATTTTGGGAAAATGGTTTCCTACCGGAGCTCATAAAGTAGGAGCAGCTTACGGATGTTTGGCTCCGCGTATTATTACAGGCGAGTTTGATCCGATTAATCATAAAGCAGTTTGGCCGTCTACAGGGAATTATTGCCGTGGAGGAGCTTTTGATTCATATTTGATGGGTTGCACTGCAGTAGCTATTTTACCTCAGGAAATGAGTCAGGAACGTTTTGACTGGCTCAGGGAAATAGGAGCGGAAGTAATCGCTACTCCTGGATGCGAATCTAATGTTAAAGAAATTTATGACAAATGCTGGGAATTCCGTAAGACGCGTCCTGACTGCGTTATATTCAACCAATTCGAAGAGTGGGGGAATACATGCTGGCATTATAATATAACAGGTTCTGCTATTGAAGAAGTATATAATAAACTTAAAAATAAATATTCAAATTTAGCCGGATATGTTTCAGCCACAGGTTCTGGCGGCACTATAGCAGCAGGAGATTATTTGAGAACAAAATATCCTTTTATTAAAGTAGGAGCTTCTGAAGCTTTACAGTGTCCTACGCTGCTTATGAATGGTTATGGCGGCCATAGAATAGAAGGTATCGGAGACAAACATATTCCATGGATTCACAATATAAAAAATACTGATACTGTTATAGCTGTAAACGATGAGGACTGCATAAGAGTAATGCGTTTGTTTAATGAATCTCAAGGAAGGAGTTTTTTGAAAAAAATATCTAAATCAGATGTTGTAAACAATCTTGATTTACTCGGAATATCAGGAATAGGAAATATGTTAAGCGCAATAAAACTTGCAAAATATTATGAAATGAATTCTGACGATATTATCTTTACTGTTGCAACTGATTCTATGGAACTTTATGGTTCCAGAATGCTTGAATATAAACAGAAATATGGGGAATATTCTGAACTTCAGGCAGGAAGAGATTTTGACGGATGCATACTCTCTCAATCAGTAGATTATATGAAAGATTTAGCTTACCACGATAAAAAAGCTATTCACAATCTTAAATATTTTACTTGGATAGAACAGCAGGCTAAACAATTGGAAGATTTGAACCAGCTTTGGTATGACCGTAAAATATTACCTAAACTTTTTAATCAGATTGAAGAATGGGATGAATTGATTAAAGAATTCAATAGAGCTACAGGCGTTTTACGTAATATGCAGTAGGTAATCCTGGAAAATAAAAATAACAGGATTTTTTTATAGAACGATTTAAATAACATTCAGAAAACCGTGAAATAATTTTTGTTTTATGGTTTTCTGAATAATATTAAAATTTAGGAGAATTATATATGAGCATTCACATTGGAGCCAAAGAAAATGAAATAGCTGAAACTGTCTTAATGTCGGGAGATCCGCTGCGAGCGAAGCATATAGCGGAAAATCTTCTTGAAAAATCTGTATGTTACAATCAAGTTCGAGGAATGTATGGATATACCGGATATTATAAAGGAAAACGGGTATCTGTTCAGGGATCAGGGATGGGAGCTCCTTCTATAGCTATTTATGCTAATGAACTTGTTAAGGAATATAAAGTAAAACAGATTATCAGGATAGGAACATGCGGGTCAATTCAGCCTGAAATAAAAATTAAAGATGTTGTACTTGCAATGAGCGCATCTGCCGATTTTACTTTGAATGATATGAGGTTTAACGGTATGACATATGCTCCGTGCGCAGATTTCGGTTTGCTTTATAAAGCTTATAATTCTTCTGTAGAAAAAAAAATTCATACACATATAGGAAATGTTTTAAATACAAATGATTTTTATTATGACGGCGGCGATATTTATTGGAAACGCTGGGCAGAATACGGAGTTCTTGCCATAGATATGGAATCATTTGCGCTTTATACTATTGCATCAAAAAATCATGTTAAGGCGTTAACTTTGTTGACTGTAAGCGATAGTTTCATAACTCATGAAAAAGCTTCTGCTGAAGAGAGGCAGCTTGCTTTTATTAAAATGGTTGATATTGCTCTGGATATAATATAATATAATATAATATAATAATATGTTGAAATGAAAAATTATAACTAAGTTTCTTTAGGGAAAAAAGATATTATAGTTGAATAATTTTTTGATTTGTCATTTACTGTGTCAAATAATTTTTTATTATTGCATTTTATCCAGCTATGACCTTCAAGTTTTGTTTGGTTTGAAATCCCTATGTGAAATTCAAATTCCGGAGCTACATATTTGTTTAGCAAGTGATATAAAAGTAATGACTTTTCAAGGCAGTTAGGATTGGAACTAAGTATTTTTGAGAATCTGGTTACCCATTTATCATACCAGCACGGCGGCACGTTTTTTTTAATAAATATTTTAGGAACGTAAATACCGGCCAGTTTTTTTATATTTATTTTACGTTTTAATAATTTTACAAACAGAATATTTAAAATTATCCAAATAATAATTTTAATTTTGAATAATTTCGATGATTTTTTCATTTTCAAGTTCTGACAAAAATTCGGAAATTTCTTTTTCAATCTGAATTCTGCTGAAGCGTTCAAATTCAAAAGATGAAGATAAAAATTTAATTATATCGTCAATACCGCATTCTTTTTTTTGTTTTATGAACTCGAATATTTCAATTCCTGATTTTTTGATTCCGTAATAACAACTGTTTGTCAGGTTTAAAATAATCAGTTCATCGTTTAACTGCCTTGAAATAATATCGTCATTAATTATAATTTTTTTTGTTTTCATATTTTATCCTGCATTATTTAGTGAATTTAAAACTTTTTCAGGAGTAATAGGAAGTGAATAAATATGGAATCCGAGAGCGTCATATAAAGCGTTATTTACTGCAGGAACTACAGAAGCATAAGCAACTTCGCCGACTGCCTTCAAACCATATGGACCTGTAGGTTCGTGAGATTCAATAAACAATACTTTGATTCCTGGTTTTTCGAATATAGTTGGAATTTTATATGACAGCAGATCTGTTTCTATTATTTTTCCAGATTTGGTATAATTCATATTTTCATATAATGTATAACCCAGAGCCTGCATAGTAGTGCCTTCAATTTGTCCTTCTGCAAGAACAGGATTAACGATTTTTCCGCAATCTAAAACCTGAACAATGTTAACAACTTTTATTTTTCCTGTTTTTATATTAACATCAATATCTGCAAAAGTAGCGACAAACGGCGGAGCTGAATTTTCTTTTTTTACTGTAACGCTGAATACTGTTTCAACAGGTTTTAAATCTGCAAATATTAAGCGTGATATATAATCCAGACCAAATGATTTATTATCTGTAATTATTTTTGAGTTTTTTAAAAATAATTTAGATTCATCTATTTCGAATTTTTTTGAAACCCAGCTGATTATTTGTAATTTGAGTTTTTCGCATGCCTGCCTGACTGCTTCTCCGGCAAAATATGTAGTATTTGAGGCATAAGCACCGGAATCATAAGGCGTAACAGCAGTGTCTGAAGTTATGATATGAATTTTATCTACAGGCAATGATAAGGTTTGTCCTGCAATCTGTGTTAATACAGTATCTGCTCCTGTTCCGACATCAACTGCTCCTGTCATCAACTGAATGCTGCCGTCTTCGTTTAAAGACACTGTTACTGAAGATCTTGTTATATTGGCAATGCCGCTTCCCTGCATGGAAATTGCCATTCCTTTGCCTGTGACAATATTTTTGTCGTGATGTTTTCTG
Source organism: Candidatus Babelota bacterium (assembly GCA_017999075.1). Lineage (GTDB taxonomy): Bacteria > JAGOBX01 > JAGOBX01 > JAGOBX01 > JAGOBX01 > JAGOBX01. The sequence goes on from JAGOBX010000245.1 coordinate 3,949, forward strand.
CGTTTTTCGAATTCAATAAGTTTTTTTCCTTGATTTATCAGGTTTGGAAGTTCGCAAACATTTACAATTTCGCCTTTTGGAAAAGGTTTTACAAATAATGTTTCTACTTGAAGCCGATCCCCTTTTTTTATATGATTTAAGCTTCTCAGTTTATCAGGTGAAATGTTTAATTTTTTTGCTGCTTCATCAAACAGTGATTCGATTGCGAACATTATTTGTGGTTCGCCGTATCCGCGAAACGCGCCTGCTGGAGTTTTATTAGTATATATTACTTTTATATCTGTTTTAATATTTGGCGCAGGATATAATGACATTATACGCATTATTGCCAATTCTGCTACGGTAGAACCGTGACCTCCGTAAGCGCCTGTATCGGAAATCATATCTGCTTCTAAATTTAGTAATTTTCCTGAATTTGAAAAACCGAGTTTTAAGTTTGTTTTGAAAGGATGCCTTGTCCGCGCAAATGTAAATTCTTCTTTTCTGGTCATCAGAATTTTAACGGGTTTGTCAAGTATTGAAGCTGCAAACGCTGCATAATGTTCAATTAAAATTTCCTGTTTTCCTCCAAAACCTCCGCCGATTCTTGGTTTTATGATTCTTACTTTTGAAAAAGGTAATTTTAATATACCGGCAACAACCCTTCTGACATCGAATGGAACCTGAGTTGAAGAATATATGTTAATTCTTCCGTATTCGTCTTTAAACGCGATTGCAGTATGAGGTTCAAGATGACAATGCTGCTGTTTTGATGTTTCAAAATTATTTTCCACTATTACAGGAATATTTTCCCAGTTGATTTTTCCCTGTTCATAATGAAATGATGCTGTCAAATTTTTTTCAGGATCTTCGATATTTGTAATTTTTTTATCATTGTGAATTTGAAATTTGGGATTTATATATGAATCTTCAAAATTTAATATTACCGGCAATTCTTCATATTCGATTTTAATCAATTTAACAGCTGATTCTGCAATTTTTAAATTTTCGGCGACAACTGCGGCAACAGGTTCTCCGTAGAATCTGACTTTGTCGTCAAACATCATGGTGTCATAAGGAGAAGGTTCAGGGTAACCCTGAGCAGCAGAAGTATATTTTATTTTCGGGGTGTTTTTATAAGTCAACACAAGTTTGACTCCGGCTAATTGTTCTGCTTTAGAAGTATCAATATTTTTTATAATTCCGTGAGCAGTATTAGATAATGCGAGTTTCATATAATATTGGCCGGGAAATATCATGTCGCTTGTATATAACGATTTTCCTTGAGTTAATCCGTCGCCGTCGATTTTGTCAATGGGTTTTCCAAATGGTTCGGTTTCAAATTCGTATGTATTGAAATCAATAGATTTTCTGTTGTTTATTATATCAAAAAATAATTCTGCGCCTTTTATAATTTTTTCGTAACCTGTGCATCTGCATAAATTTCCTGATAATTGTTTTATCAAAGTATCTTTATCAGGATTTCTGTTTTCAAAATATAATCCGGCTGTTGACATTATAAAACCGCATGTGCAGAATCCGCATTGAGAACTTCCTGCGCGCTTGAAAGATAAAGGCAGAAGTTTTAATTCAGAATCGTAATTGATTACACCGTCTATTGTCAGTATTTCTCGTTTTACCGATTGAACAGCAAGAATTAAACAGGATAATACAGGTTTTTTATCTATTATAACTGTGCATCCTCCGCAGTTGCCTCCGTCGCATGCCTGTCTGAGCCCTCTGTATCCTGCTTCTTTAAGTACCTCAATTAATCTGGTTGAGGCATTGACTTCAAATTTTTTTATTTTTCCGTCTATATTTAATTCTATATTTTTTTTTATCATATAATTATAACTTTTAAATTTTTAAATATTAAACTGATTAATAATTATTTTTAAAAACTGCTGTTTCAATTAAATATTTTAGTATTTTTTTTCTGTATTCAGAAGATGCTCTTACATCTGTTTTAGGGTCAGGCTTGTTTTTTATAATCTCAAAAACAGAATCTATTGTTTCGATTTCATAAAAACATTCTGTATT
>JAGOBX010000246.1 GCA_017999075.1 Candidatus Babelota bacterium
CTTCAACTGAGATCATTTCGGTAAATATAAGTCCTGGTTTGAAAATAGAAATCATTTTTCTGAATGGTTTATCTGATATTCCAGCAAGAGGAGCGGTAAATATCGGATTTTCAACTTTGAATTTTTTCATAATAAAGTAATATTTCTAATTTGGAAGATTTTAATAGAAGCCGTATTTAAAAAAAATAATTCCATCAAAATTACATCGTTTGATGTAATCCGGAATGTCATTGGTTTGACAGACTGAACCCGTATCTTTACTTGCGTGATAAAGCGTAGAATCAAATATAAATCCTTCGTGAGATATCAAATGTCCATTTTCAATATTTTTTTTTCTGACAAAAGCGATTCCTGAAATTCCTTTATTTTTTTTAAAAAAATCATTCAGCATATTCAGGTTTTCTGAAGATAATATTTTAATTTCTATTTTTTTTGAAAAGTCAATATCCAATAATTTATTTCCGTTAGATTTTTTATTAAGAACGCAAATTATTTTCTGTTCGAGAGGTTTTAAAATATCAGGATAATATAATGAAAAATTCGGATTTGACAATAATCTGTCTTCCGTAAAATGTATTCTTGAAACGTAAGAAATTTTGTTTTTTGAATAATAAAAATTATCAATATAATTTTCTATATATTCAGAATAATTTTCGGACACGCTTAAAGATAATGAATTTATTACAAATAAAGTGCAATCCTGATAATATAAACTGAATGATGGAAAATTGTCTTTTTCAATTGATAACGGGTTGATTTTATAAGGATTTCCATAATAATCAGTTATTATTCTGCGTAATTTTTTATTATAATCATCGTACTTTATTTTTTTTAAAAAAATATTCAGTTCGTCGCTTATAATTGGAACCGAATCTTTATTGAAAATAATATTTTGTAAATTTGAAAAAATCATTTTTTATGTTGAGAATTATAATATAAGAATAATAAATACTTTTTGTTACTATTTTTCACGATAATTTTCTATGTATGCCGAAATAGAACCTATAGCTATTTCACTCTTCATTTTAACAGGTATTTTTTTTTCATTTGCAGTCAGCCACACCTGCATTTCTCCTTTGCTTATAAAAATTCCTTCTTTAAGTAAAATCGGTCTGACTTTATAACACATCATCTTTCCTATTTTAGTATCAATTTTTTCGAGTTTTTCGATTTTTATATTCAGTTCGTAAATTTCTTCGCTTGAACTTACAGGAACTTTTATAATATCACCGACTTTAAATTTACATATTCTCAGGTAATACATCGCTGCAAACGGATCAAAAACATAATTTTCGATTTTGAAATTATTTTTTCCGTGTTCTATTTTATCTTTTTTAAATTTCGATTTATATCGAGTGGCCAGTTTAGAAGAATAGTTATATTTTATTAGTTCATTTATTTTTTTGCTTCCTTCACGCTGAACTTTTATATATTTATGTGAAAAAAGATATTCAGAATCAATATAAGAAATAATTCTGTCTCTAACTCTGTAAACAGTATCGAAAAATTTTGCTGTCCATGCGTCTGATGTAATCATCATAACAGGTCTGTTAGCTATTGATTGAGCTTTATTGACTCTGAATACGGCATTGCCGACGCTTATAAACCCGTATTTTACACTGAATGTTATTTCTTCTCCATATGTGAATGCAGTGTTTTGAGCGTACGTTTTAGGCAGTAATTTAAGGTTTATGTTATCGTCAGTATCATCCGAAATGGATTCGAGAATTTTTGCCGCTTCTACAGGATTATTGTCTAATGCAGAATTCAAAGAATCCTTTTCATCCTGTTCAGTATCATCTTCTGAAAAAGAATATCGTATAGAATGCATTGAAAACATCAATAGAATAATAAATACAAAAAATAATATACGTTTCATAATTTTAAACATCAAATTTGGTTTTTTTTAATTTTTTAAAGTATTTATATTTAAAGCAGAAGCTCCTATCATTCCTGCATCTGACCCGAGTTTAGTTATGCGTATAGAACATTTTTCGGCAGGTCTTTTAAAGGTTCTGCTTTTGATTTCTTCGATTATTCCTTTTATGAAAAGATTGCCTGATTGCGCAATCCCCCCTCCTAAAGTTATAAGTTCTATGTTAAAAATATTAATTAGGTTAGATATTCCAATTCCAAGAATTTTGCCGTAATCATCAAAAAGTTTTAATGCTGTTTTGTCTTTTTTAAATGCTGCTCGAGAAGCTAATTCAGGATTGATTTTATCGGTTTTATTATTAGCGTATTTCAGAATCAGAGAATTTTTATTTTCTTTTAATTCTAAAGTTTCAATAATTGTTTTGGTGAATCCAGGAGTTCCGGCATAAGCTTCTAAACATCCATAATTTCCGCATCCGCATTTTCTGCCGTCGAATTTTATTGTCATGTGCCCGAGTTCTCCTGCATTATTTGAACAGCCGTTATATATTTTTCCGTTAAGAATTATTCCGCCGCCTATTCCAGAACCGAGAGTTAGATGTATAAGATTATTTGTTTTTAAATATTTTCCCCACCCGAATCTGTATTCTGCGTAAGCCGCGCAGTTAGCATCGTTTTCAATAGATATAGGAATATTGATTTTTTGTTTTTTAAGTTTGCTTGTGAGATAATCTATAATTTTAAATCCTTTCAACTGCTGCAGATTAGGAGAATTTTCAATAATTCCGTTTTTAACATCAATAATTCCAGGAATTCCGATACCGATAAAGTTTACAGGAGCTTTATTGTATTCTACAGATTTATTGTTCAACATAACGATGTTTTTAATTATTTCTATGAACATTGATTCTGAAGACATATTCTGGTTTTTAAATGATGTTTTAAAAGTTATTTCGCCTTTTTCATTAATTAATGCCAAACCTACATGTGATCCTCCGATATCTATTCCTATGTTTACTGATTTATTTTTCATTGAGAGACAATCCTCCTTATATTTATTGATAATATTAATATGATTGCACATAAAAGAAAAATAGAATTGAATAAGAACATATCCGAAAATCCTGATTTGTTTGCTATAAAACCGTTTAATGCAAAACCTATTACTGCGCCGATACTGTAAGTTGAACCGACAAAAATTGATTGACCGCTGTTCTGCAATTTTGAAGGAGATGAAATAAAAATCAAGTTTACAAGACCAGCGTAAAATAATCCGAAAAATAATCCGTGCGCGATTTGTATTGACATAACAATAATTAAATAATTATCTGTTGAACCTGAAATTTGCGATAAAATAAAGTATTTTGTTAAATGAGCCGCTAATCCTGCAGCCATTGTGAATTTAATTCCTATAAATTCTATAATGCGGTTTGAAAATAAAAAAATCGGTATTTCAACCAGCACTCCAATCCCCCAGCATAACCCTATCATCTGTGAATTCAAATTTAATGTTCCGAGAAATATACTGTAAAACCCGTAAATTACAGTATTGGTAATTTCTATTATCACACATGCAACAAATATCATTATAAAATGTTTTTTAAAAAAATATAATAAATTTTTAAGTTCGATTTTATGAGGCTCAATGTCGATTTTAGGTTTTTTTATCAAAAATGGGATTGATAAACTTATCATCATAAGAAAACCGTTTAATATAAAAAGCCAGTGCAGCCCTTTTTTTTCAACTACAAAACTTAAAATAAAATTAGCAAACAAAAAACCTATTGTTCCCCAAACCCTTATTTTTCCATAAGAATAGAATGAAGATTCTGATTTTATAGAATCAAGAGCAGCGCTGTCTGTAAGGGGAAGAAGAGGTTTGAAAAAAAATGCCGCTAAAATCGTCATCACAAAAACGTAATAGTAATTTACACTTAGTAAAAATAAAAAAATCGCTGAAACATTCCCTATTATGCAGATTAAAATAATACGGTTTCTATTTTGATTTTTATCGCTTATATATCCCCAAAAAGTAGAACTTAAAAAAGTTACGCCTGTTGATATTGAAAGCAGCATTCCGATATCAGGTTCAGGAATCCCTATTTTCTTGAAATATACGGAAATGAACGGACCGTATATCCCCATAGCAGCATAAATTAAAAAATAAAAAATTTTAATGTAAACCTGATTGTCGGAACTTTTAAAATTTTGCATTTAAACCTGCTTCAGCAAAAGATATTCCGCGTTTAATACGCGATAGAATTTTTTCTTTTCCTAAAATGAAAAGAATGTCAAATATACCTGGAGTAGCAGATTTTCCTGATACACAAACCCTGAGAAGATGAATAAGAATTCCTGCTTTAACTGAAAGTTTTTCGGATAATGTTCTGAGTTCTGTTTCAAGAATTGCCGGGTTTGAAAAATCAGAATTTGAAAAAACATCAAACATTTTTTTTAAATATTCAGCAGAATTATTTTCATAAAAATATTTGTTTACTGCGTTTTCGTCATATTTAAAATTATGGGAAAAAAAATAATCTGCATTGATTATAATATCAGTGATTCGTTTAGCTCGAGGTTGAAACAGTTTAATTACAGAACAACAGTATTCTTTATCATGACTTATTAATAATTCTGATTTAATTTCTTTAATTAAATAACTGTATAATTTTTCCGGAGCGCTATTCATTATATATTTTGCATTCATCCATTCGAGTTTTTCATAATCGAATACTGCGTCTTTTTTTCCGATTTTATTCAAATCAAATAATCTTACTATTTCGGAATAATTCAATATTTCTTTATTGTCAGGTGGAGACCATCCAAGCAGAGAAATATAGTTTATTACTGCTTCTGGAAGAAATCCATTTTCTTTAAACCATTCTACGGAAACTGCTCCGTGCCGTTTGCTCAGCCGTTTTTTATCTTTACCAAGAATCAGCGGCATATGACAGAATTCAGGAACAGGCATATTAAGCGCATTGTATAAAAGAATTTGTTTCGGTGTGTTTGACAGGTGGTCATTGCCTCTTATTACCGCAGAAATGTTCATCAGGGAATCGTCAATTACAACAGCAAAATTATATGCCGGCATGCCATCTGATTTTAAAATTATGAAATCATCGAGTTCACTTGAATTGAATTCTACATTACCGAGACAAATGTCATTGAAATTTATTTTTTTATTGTCCGGAGTTTTAAACCTGATAACTTTATTTTGAGATTTTACAGTTTCTGAAACAGGAAGACCGAGACATTTTCTGTCGTATTTCCATATTTGATTTTTTGATGAATGTTTATTTGAATCAGGTTCCGATTCACTGCGCTGCGGACATATACAATAATAAGCCAACCCTTTTTCAATAAGAGTTTCAGCATATTTTTTATAAATATCAAGACGCTGCGACTGGTAATATGGTCCTTCATCCCAGGTTATTCCCAGCCAGGTCAAGGATTTAATTATATTATCGGACATATTAGAATCTGAACGCGTTAAATCAGTGTCTTCAATGCGTAAAACAAATTTTCCCGATAATTTATCTGCAGCAATTTTGTTGAACAATGCTGTTCTTGCTCCTCCAATATGCAGATAACCTGTCGGGCTTGGAGCAAACCGTACTTTGAACATAATTATATAATTTATATTTTATTTGTTTAAATTTTCTCTTCCAAAAGAATACGGGAGCAATTCTATTAAAGTGGTTTTATACACCTGTTTTACTTTTTTGTTTTCATCAATATTTACGCTTAAAACTATTGCGTCAGGTATTGAAAATTCGCGTAGTTTTTGTCTGCATAACCCGCATGGAGTAGGATAACCCTGATCGCATTTTAAAACTACTGCTATCATTATCAGCGGAGCTTCCCCGGCGTAAACCATACAGTTAACAGCCTGCATTTCTGCATGCGTAGTTAAAGTGTAATCAGCGCTTTCAATATTGCATCCGTAAAATATTTTTCCTTTTTTTGAAATTGCTGCAGCGCCTACTTTAAAATTTGAATAAGGGGCGCAAGCGTGTTCTCGCGCTTTGATAGCTTCATTAATCAATTTTTTTTCTTTTGCAGAACATTGACTGAATTTTAAT
>JAGOBX010000247.1 GCA_017999075.1 Candidatus Babelota bacterium
GTTATGGTTCAAATAAATTTTTCGATACTTGCGAATACTTTAAGTTTTGCAGTGTTGTTATATTTTTTAATAAAATATTTAACCCGTCCTATAACAAAGTTATTAGATGATCGGGCTGAAAAAATTAAAGAATCAATTACAAAAGCCAAAGCTGAAGAACAGCGGTTGAAAGAACTTCAGGAAGAATATACTCAAAAGATTCAGGTTGAATTGAATGCTGCTAAAGAAGTCAGGCACGAGGCAAGAAAATTTGCTGAAGAAGAAAAAAAACGCATTATCGAAGAAGCAAAAAAAACAGCGGAATATTTACAGTTTAAAGCGGAAAAAACAATTCAAATCGAATATGAAAATGCAAAAAAAAATCTTGAAAAACAGGTTTTACAGTATGCTGTAGTAATTGCCCAAAAAATTATTCAGAAAGAACTGGATGCTGAAAAACATCAGTCTATAGTAAATGATTATATGAACAGAATAGGAGGATAAATTTGAGCAATATCAATAATGTTGTAGCATTTAATTTATCGTCCAGGTATACTGATTCTCTGATAAATATAGGAATAAAGAATAATACTGTTGATGAAATGTATAAAAATATGAAAGAACTACGCAGTATATTTGGAGCAAACAATAAAAAACTGGTTGAGATAATAAAAGCCAATTCAATCAGCGAAACTGAAAAAAAAAGTCTTCTTGAGGTAATATTTAAAAACGGGAATTATCTAAAGGAAGTTAAAAATTTATTTTATCTGATTCTTGAAAAAAACAGGGAATTTTTAATAGATTATATTTTCAAAAGTTTTTCTCACAGATATCATATTTTGAGAAATATGATAAATGTTTATGTTGAAAGCGCTGTTCAGCTTGAAGACGGTGTAAGGAACAGGATAAAAGATTTTTTAAAGAAACAAACTGGTAAAACAATTTTATATAATGAAAAAGTCAATCCTGATTTGGTTGGCGGATTAGTTATAAAATTCGGGGAAAAGACTTTGAATTGCAGTTTGTCGCGCAATATAGAACTTATGAGTAAAGAGTTATTAAATTAAAAGAGGTGAATCTCAATATGCAAATTAAGCCGGAAGAGATTAGTTCGATAATCGAAGAAAAAATTAAACATCTTGAAACTAAAGTCGAATCTGCTGAAGAAGGAATAGTTCTGCAGGTCGGTGATGGTATTGCGAGAATAAGCGGATTAGCAAACGCTATGTCAGGAGAACTTCTTGAGTTTCCACAGCATATTCATGGAATAGTGTTGAATCTTGAAGAAGGCAATATAGGAGCTGCTATACTTGGAGATTATAAAAAAATAAGAGAAGGAGATAAAGTCCGGCTTACTGGAAAAATTGCATCTGTTCCAACAGGCGACGCGATGATAGGCAGAGTTGTAAATTCGCTTGGAGAACCAATTGACGGCAAAGGTCCGATTAAAACAAATGATTTTTCTTTTATAGAAAAAATTGCTCCGGGTATTGTTGACCGTCAGCCTGTTAAAGAACCATTATATACTGGAATTAAAGCTATAGATGCTATGATACCTATTGGAAGGGGTCAGCGCGAATTGATTATCGGAGACAGGCAGACAGGTAAAACAGCGATAGCATTAGACACAATTATAAATCAGAAGAAAACAGGAGTTATCTGCATATATGTTGCAATAGGCCAGAAAAAATCTACTGTTGCAAATGTTGTCCGAACTCTTGAAGAATATGGAGCGATGTCATACACGATTATAGTTTCTTCAACAGCTTCGGAACCGGCTCCGCTTCAATATATAGCCCCGTATTCGGGATGCGCAATCGGAGAATATTTCCGCGATAAGGGAAAAGCGGTTTTATGCATATACGATGACTTATCCAAACATGCTGTTGCATACAGACAGATGTCATTGCTTTTAAGAAGACCGCCTGGACGCGAAGCATATCCTGGAGATGTATTTTATCTGCATTCGAGATTGCTGGAACGCGCATGTAAATATTCTGATGAAAAAGGCGGCGGTTCATTGACAGCGCTGCCTATAATCGAAACTCAGGCAGGAGATGTTTCAGCGTATATTCCAACAAACGTTATTTCAATAACAGACGGTCAGATATTTCTTGAAAGTAATTTATTTTATTCAGGACAAAGACCTGCAGTTAATGTCGGAATATCAGTTTCAAGAGTTGGAGGAAATGCTCAGGTTAAAGCTACAAAACAGGTAGCAGGAAAACTTAAACTTAGTCTTGCGCAATACAGAGAACTTGCTGCATTTGCAAAATTCGGAGCAGATCTTGATAAAGCTACTCAGGCGCAGCTTCATCGTGGAGAACGTTTGACGGAAGTTTTAAAACAAGGGCAATACTGTCCTATGCCGCTTGAAGAAGAGGTTTTGACCATATATACTGCTGTAAACGGTTTTCTTGATGACATTGATGTTCATGTTATTTTAAAATTTATAGATGGATTACTTCAGTATGCTAAAGATAAATATAAATCCATTCTTGATGAAATAAGCGATAAGAAAGTTTTGTCTGATGATTTGATGAAAAAAATTAATGATATGATAAATGACTATAAGAAAACTCATCAGATGGTTTCTAAGAAACATTAATTTTATGTAATAAAAATTATCAGAATAAATAGATTTATTTTGATTTAAAACTAAAAATCGGGTGACATAAAATATGCCAAGTTTGAAGGATATTCGATTTCGTATAAAAGCTGTTAAAAGCACTCAGCAAATTACCCGCGCCATGAAAATGGTGGCATCAGCTAAATTTAAGAAGGCTGAGCAATTAACATTGAAATACCGTAATTTTAAAAAGAAAATCGAAGAAATTGGATTATCATTGGCTATGCGATGCGATGCTAAGGAATATTTTTTGCTGGACAATAATAATTCAAATACAGTTGGGCTTCTGGTTATAACCTCAGACAGAGGGTTATGCGGAGCATTTAACAGTTTACTTATGAAATCAGTGCTGAGTTATGTTAGAGAATTGGAATCTGCCGGCAAGAAATGTAAAATATGGGTAATCGGCAGAAAAGGAGCGTCATTTTTCTCCAAACAAAAATTAAATATCGAGAAATCTTATATCGGGATATACAGAAACCTTGATATAAAAATTGCCGACAATATATCCCGCGAAATGATTGAGCAGTATAGAACTGGCGAAATAGGGAAAATGGTTATATGTTATAATTATTATAAATCAATAATGAGACAGATAATAACTTATAAAAATGTAATACCTATTTCTGAAAATATCAGTCAGCTAAATGAAACAAATCCTAAACTGAAAAGTGAACTTGAACAGGATACAGAAGATTATATTTACGAACCTTCTGAAGTGGAAATTTTAATGAGTTTAATTCCAATGTATATTTCTACCGAAGTATATTCTTCTATAATCGAATCTCAGGTCGGTGAACTTGCATCCAGAATGACTGCTATGGATAACGCTACCAATAATGCAATGGAACGCATAAGGATTTTAACTATTCAGTACAACAGATTAAGACAGGCAGCTATTACAAAAGAAATAGCAGAAATAGTCGGAGGAGCAAGCGCTCTTGAACAATAAATGAATATCTTAACTGAATGTTCTGTTTTTGCAGAATGTATTCAGATTGAAAAATGGGAAAATTTTATGTTTTCTTTTTTTGAAATATAAAAAATAAATAAAAGTAATTAGATATTATGAACCTGAAAATTAACGGAGGTCTTTAATATTATGAATAAAGGCAGAATAAAACAGATAATCGGCGCAGTAGTCGATGTCGAGTTTGAAAGCGGAAAACTACCGAACATTTATAACTCTGTCGAAGTGTATAACACTGTTCGAAAAGAAAAACTTGTTCTGGAAGTTCAACAGCATCTTGGTAATAATTTAGTCCGCTGTATAGCTCTTGGATCAAGCGACGGTTTGAAACGTGAAATGGATGTTACTGATACAGGCGCTCCGATTTCTGTTCCTGTAGGCAAAGGCGTTCTTGGCAGATTGCTGAATGTTCTTGGTGAAGGAGTAGATGGTAAAGGCGAAGTAAAACACGATGAAAAATGGTCAATACATAGAGAACCTCCTACTTTTAAAGAACAGTCAGGCGAAGCAAAAATTTTTGAAACAGGATTGAAAGTAATTGATTTACTTGCTCCATATCCAAAAGGCGGTAAAGTAGGATTGTTTGGCGGAGCCGGAGTAGGTAAAACAGTTTTGATTATGGAACTAATACGCAATATAGCTACTGAACACGGCGGATTTTCAGTGTTTACAGGAGTTGGAGAAAGAACTCGAGAAGGTAATGATTTATGGCTTGAAATGAAGGCATCAGGAGTTCTTGATAAAACTGCTCTTGTGTTTGGTCAGATGAACGAACCGCCAGGATCAAGATTCCGCGTAGGTCTTACAGGACTGACAATGGCGGAATATTTCCGTGACAAAGAAAAACAAGACGTGTTATTATTTATTGATAATATATTCAGATTTGTTCAGGCAGGTTCTGAGGTTTCAGCATTACTTGGAAGAATGCCTTCAGCAGTTGGTTATCAGCCGACACTCGGAACAGATGTGGGAGAATTGCAGGAACGCATAACCTCCACCCAATCAGGTTCAATAACATCAGTTCAGGCGATATATGTTCCTGCTGATGACTTGACAGATCCTGCTCCTGCCACTACATTTGCACATCTTGACGCTACAACAGTTTTATCGCGTCAGATAGCAGAACTTGGAATTTATCCGGCTGTTGATCCGCTGGATTCCACTTCAAGAATGCTTGATCCGCGTGTTGTAGGAGAAGAACATTACAGAGTAGCGCGTGAAGTTCAGAATATTTTACAGCGTTATAAAGAATTGCAGGATATTATAGCGATTCTTGGTATGGAAGAATTATCAGACGAAGATAAACTTATTGTAGGAAGAGCAAGAAGAATACAGAGATTTTTAAGTCAGCCGTTTTTTGTTGCTCAGGAATTTACCGGAATTCAAGGAAAATATGTATCATTATCGCAGACAATACGGAGTTTTTCTGAAATTATTGAAGGAAAACACGATAAATTGCCGGAAGCAGCTTTTTATATGGTTGGCGGCATAGAAGATGTAATTGAAAAAGCGGAAAAACTTGAAAAAATGGGAGTAGCTTAATTTTATGGCTAAAGAAAAAGATAAAAAAGACGATCAATATCAATCCATAAAACTTGAGATAGTTACCAAAGACGGCAACATTGTATTTTCTGAAAATATAGCAATGGTAAATTTTCCTGGTGAATCAGGAGTATTTACAATTCTTCCCGGGCATACGCCTTTTTTTAGTACGTTACGCGTTGGAACTCTGAAATATAAAATGAAAGAAGAAGATGAAAAATATCAATTTGCAAGCGTTATAGGAGGGTTCTGTGAAGCTAACCCTGATTATATAAACGTAATAACAAATGCATGCGAACCTGTGCAGAAAATTGATATAAAACGCGCAGAAGAATCTAAAAAAAGGGCTGAACAGCGTATCAAAAATCATGATGAAACTTTTGATTCAGCAAGGGCTGAAGCATCTTTGGCAAGGGCTATTGCAAGAATTTCTACAGTATCATTTTTTAATCAGCAGCAACAAAACTAATATTTATTTTATTCCTCGAAAAAGTATTGAATATATTTTTTCGAGGAATAAAATTATAATACACCTGCTTAATGCATTTCATTATTAAATCCCAAAAAAATTGTTTGTTAGAAAATTGAAAGATATTTTAAAAAAGAGTATCTTTATAAAAATAAAATCTCCCCAAAAAATATAAAAATTTTACAATGTATTTGAATTAAAAAAAATACAAAATTAAAAAAAAATAAAAATAAAAAAACTTGAAATTTAATTTACAATGTAGTATATTTATAATAGATAAAAAAATGTAATTAAAATAAATAATATTATATAAATTAAATATTAATATAAAAATTTAATAA
>JAGOBX010000248.1 GCA_017999075.1 Candidatus Babelota bacterium
AAATAATCGGGCATATAATGTCTCACATTCTTTTATCAGTTATTTTTATAATTTTCATAACGCCCATTGCAATATTTTATAAAATTTTAAATAAACAATTTTTCAGGTTTAATAATAATTACGACACCTATTGGGTTAAAAGAAAATCCATAGATTTTACAATAGAAAATTATAAAAGGCAGTATTAAATGTATATTTTAGGAATAAGTTGTTTTTATCATGACTCTGCTGCGGCTATAATAAAAGACGGCAGTCTTATAACCACAGTTCAAGAAGAAAGATTCTCCAGAATAAAAAATGACGGGGCTTTTCCATCAGCAGCCATTGATTTTTGTCTTAAATCTGCAGGTATCACTTCCAAAGAATTGGATTACGTGGTTTTTTATGAAAAACCTATGCGTAAATTTGACCGCCTGCTTCGAACAATTATAAATTTCTATCCTAAAACATTGAACTTATTTTGTAAATCTATGATTTCAATGATGAAAGAAAAAATATGGATAAAATATATAATTAACGAAAAACTTGAAGTGCCTCTCGAAAAAATTCTGTTTACAGATCATCATGAATCGCATGCTGCAGCATCTTTTTATTGTTCTCCATTTGAAGATGCCGCAATATTAACTGTTGACGGAGTGGGAGAATGGACAACTGCCGCCTATGGCACCGGACATTCATTCTGGAAAGAAAATTCCGCTGATAAAAATTATATAAAATTAGAAAAAGAACTCCATTTCCCTATTTCATTAGGATTATTATATTCTGTTATAACAGCATACCTCGGATTTGAAGTTAATGAAGGCGAATATAAAGTAATGGGTATGGCTCCTTACGGAAAACCATTATATACCGAAAAAATAAAAAAAATGCTGAAAATCAAAGACGACGGAAGCTTCACTATTGACGAATCATATTTGAAATATCATTTTCACACTATGGAATCGTATTCAGAAAAACTCGTTGAACTTTTCGGACCGCCACGCAACAGAAAAGACAGATTTGTTACAAAACAGACTTCTTTATATGATGATGTAAAACCTGCTACTGAAGAAGAAATGAATAAAAACCAGTATTATGCAGATATTGCGTCAAGTATTCAGGCTGTTACAGAAGAAATTCTTTTAAAAATGTCTAAGTTTATATTTAAAGAAACAGGTAAAAAAAACCTTTGTATATCAGGCGGAGTCGGATTAAACAGCGTCGCAAATTTTAAAATACTTAAACAGGCAGGGTTTGAAAATGTCTACATACAGCCTGCTGCCGGAGACGCAGGCGGAGCTCTCGGCGCTGCATTGTTCGCTTACCATTCTCTTTTAAATAAACCCAGAAAATTCATTATGGAACATTGTTATTGGGGCGAAAAATACAGCGATAATGATATAGAAACATTTTTAAAATCAAAAAACATCAAATTTCAAAAAATATCGGACGATGAACAATTATTCGATAAAGTTACAGACTTACTTATAAAGGGAAATGTCATTGGATGGTTTCAAAATGAATTCGAATGGGGGCCGCGGGCTTTAGGAAACAGATCTATTCTCGGAGATCCGAGACGCGAAGATATGAAAGATATAATTAACATTAAAATAAAATTCAGAGAACCGTTCAGACCTTTTGCTCCTTCAGTTCTTGATGACCGTGCAGAAGAATTTTTTGATTTTGACGGGGTGGAAAAACAATATCCTCCGAGGTTTATGCTTATGGTATGTCCTGTAAAAAAAGAAAAACACAGCGTTTTGCCTGCAATAACGCATGTTGACGGTTCAGGCAGACTTCAAACAGTAATAAAAAAACACAATCCGCGATATTACAGACTCATAGAGCGCTTTGGAGAAAAAACAGGAGTTCCTGTAATTATAAATACGTCATTTAATTTAAAAGGCGAACCTATAGTAAATACTCCTGCTAATGCTTATTCAACTTTCAGCAATAGCGGAATGGATGTGCTTGTTTTACAAAACTATCTGATTCTAAAATAAAAGAGGTATTCCTGATGATAAATAAATTGAAAGAAAATATCGTATTGCTGATTTTGGTTATAGTATTAGGCGCATTTATTTTTTTTATAATAAAGTTCAGGAAACGTTTTGCAATCATTAATGAATTTTTAACATTTTTGTGGAAAGAAAAAATGTGGTGGATGATACCACTTATACTTATACTGCTTGGTATGGGCATACTTATTTTCTTTGCTTCTTCTTCATCGGCTCTTGCGCCGTTTATTTATCCTTTGTTTTAATATAAAAAATGATTATACATTTTTTTAAATTAAAACTTAAAACCATAAAAATTTTTCATTGTTATATTTTAAGGTGAAATAATAATATGACAAAAACGATTATATTATTAAGCATATCAAATATTTTTATGACATTCGCCTGGTATGGTCATTTAAAACATAAAAATTCACCTTTATGGATTGCAATAATAATCAGCTGGCTGATAGCGTTTGTCGAATATTGTTTTCAGGTTCCGGCAAACAGAATCGGCCATAACTCAGGAATATCTGCAGCTCAATTAAAGATTTTGCAGGAAATAATAACCTTAATAATATTCTGTATTTTTTCAATAATGTATCTCGGCGAAAAAATCAGATGGAATTATATCGCCGGGTTTATTTTTATTATAATTGCTATTGTATTTGTTTTCTCATTCAATGATATGACTTTCTCCGATTTTCTCAATAAAAACTGGAATAGAATAAAAAATATTCTATAATTAAATTTATGTGTAATATAAAACCAAGCACAGGTATAGAATCACTAGACGGCATATTAAACGGCATACGTTTTGGAGATAATATAGTTTGGCAGGTCGATACTATAGAAGATTATATTTCTATAGTCATTCCTTATTGCAGATACGCAAAACAGAACGGAAAAAAAATAGTATATTTCAGGTTTGCCGACCACAAAGAACTTATATCCGGCGATGAAGATAATGTTATAATTCACAGACTGAATCCGAGAGAAGGGTTTGAGCAATTCATCACAGAGGTTCACCGAATAATCGAAAAAACAGGAAAATACGGGTTTTACTTGTTTGATTCATATTCTGAACTTACGCTTGACTGCTACAGCGACAGAATGCTTGGAAATTTTTTTATACTGACATGCCCGTATTTATATGAACTGGAAACAGTGGCTTATTTTTCAATTTACAGAAATCATCATTCATACCACGCTGTTTTACCTATAAAACAGACTACTCAGTTATTTATTGACATATATAAATATAATAATGATCTTTACGCCCATCCGTTAAAGGTTGACGGCAGATTTTCATCAACTATGTTTATGATGCACAAAAATATAAATGGTATATTCACTCCTATAAAAGACAGTCCGAGCATTTCAGAAGTTTTGAATTCTACTCCCTGGCCCGGACTTCAATCCGCTTCATACCGTATGATAGGTCCCTGGGACAAAAAATTCATGCAAGCAGAAGCTATGGTGGAAGCTGAAAAAATACAATGCGTATGCAACCCTGAAAATATGCACAATTATTTTTATAAACTTATGACTTTGCTGATTTCAAAAGAAAAACAGATTCTTGATCTTGCTGATAAATATATTGTCTTGAAAGATATTATATATATATGGAAACGAATGATAGGAACAGGCATGATAGGAGGCAAGACAGTAGGTATGCTTCTTGCCCGCGCCATTCTTATAAAAAAAAATCCGAGATGGGAAAAATTACTCGAACCGCACGATTCTTTTTTCATAGGATCTGACGTGTTTTATTCCTATCTTGTTTACAACAAGTGCTGGCTTATACGCCAAAAACAGAAAAAACAGGAAAGTTTTCTTGAAGATATTGATAAAGCTCAAGACAGAATTTTAAACGGAGAATTTCCGGATTATATAATAAAACGTTTTTCTGATATACTTGATTATTACGGACAATCTCCTATCATTGTCAGATCAAGCAGTCTGCTTGAAGATAATTTCGGCAATGCTTTTGCCGGAAAATATGAAAGCGTATTCTGCGCTAATCAGGGAGATTTGCAGGATAGATTAAACGAATTTATCAAAGCTGTAAAAATAATTTATGCAAGCGCTATGAGTGAAACCGCATTAAATTACAGAAAAAGACGCGGTGTTCTTGAAAAAGACGAACAGATGGCCTTGCTTGTCCAGCGTGTTTCAGGCACACATTATAATGACATGTTTTTTCCGCATTTATCAGGCGTAGGGTTTTCCTACAATCCTTATGTATGGAACGAAAACATTGATCCTGAAGCAGGAATGATACGTATCGTATTCGGGCTCGGTACACGCGCAGTTGACAGAGCAGATGACGACTACACAAGAGTTATTGCTTTAAACGCTCCTGATTTAAGACCGGAAGCAGATTTTTCAAAAGTAAAAAAGTATGCCCAGCGCAGATTTGATTATATTGATTTGAAAGATAACAAATTTAATTCAGGGTATTTTATTGATATGGTAAAAAAATGTCCTGAACTTCAACCCGAAATGTTCGCAACTCCTGATTATGATAATGATTCGTATTATTATGGTGAATATAATAATCAGATAAAACCCTGGGTATTGACATTTGATTCCATATTTCAGGACACTGATTTAATTAATGATATAAAAGAAATGTTTAAAATTTTGAAAGAAACTTACAATCAGAACGTTGATGTGGAATTCGCGGTCAACTTCGATAACAATAACGGTTATAAAATAAACCTTCTTCAATGCCGGCCTCTTCAAGTAACAAGACAGGATGGAACATATAACGGCGGTTTTGCCGAACCTGATTATAAAGATATAATTTTAAAAACTAATAGCGGAATTGTCGGACACAGCAGAATTATTCCGATAGATATAATAATTTATGTCGTCCCTGAAATATACGGATTGCTTAATGAAAATGACAGATATTCAATAGCCAGGCTTATAGGAAAAATCACTCATAATGTAAATATAAATAACGATAAAAACATTATGATGTTCGGTCCTGGCAGATGGGGAACCAGCATGCCGTCGCTTGGAGTACCTGTATCATTCAATGAAATAAACAATGTTTCAGTGTTGTGTGAAATAGATTCTATGCACGAAGGATTAGTCCCTGATTTGTCTCTTGGCACGCATTTTTTCAACGAAATGGTAGAAATGAATATGCTATATCTTGCATTTTTTAAAAATAAAACAGGAAATTTGATTAACGATAATTTTTTCAATGAAATAACAAATAATCTGAATGACATTATGCCTGAAGAAAAAAAATGGGAGCACGCAGTAAAAATAATGTTCACTTCGAAATTATCTGAAAATAAAAAAATATTTTTAAATGCAGATTCGTTTAAACAAAAATGCATTTTATTTGAAAAAAAATAAAAAAAATTAAATATATTAATTAAAATTATCTGTTTTTTATTTAAATAATTATATAGAATTAAAAACTGTTAAAAAATAAGATAAAAATTTCAATGGGGGTAACTTATGAAATTATCAATTAAAGATTTTATGGACAATTTAAAATCAAAGCATCCTAACCAGCCGGAATTTCATCAGGCTGTTCACGAGGTACTGCATTCAGTTGCGCCTGTAGTGGATTCTAATGCCCGTTATCAGAAAGCAAAAATACTTGAACGGATAGTAGAACCTGAACGTGCAATAATTTTCAGAGTCAATTGGGTGGATGATAAAGGCGAAGTTCAAATCAACCGCGGATACAGAATACAAATGAACAGCGCTATAGGTCCGTATAAAGGAGGATTAAGATTTCATCCTACAGTAAATCTTGGAATATTGAAATTTCTCGCTTTCGAACAGATTTTCAAAAATGCAGTGACTACACTTCCTATGGGCGGAGGCAAGGGCGGTTCTGATTTTGATCCTAAAGGAAAATCCGATAATGAAGTCATGCGTTTTTGCCAGGCGTTCATGAACGAATTATTCAGACACATAGGAC
>JAGOBX010000249.1 GCA_017999075.1 Candidatus Babelota bacterium
ATGAACTTCAATAGCTAATCCGATAATTATATCGCTCAATTCTTTTTCATAAATCATTGTCAATTCCTTTTAAATTCTTGGTGTCTTCGGTGTCCTCGGTGGATAATATTTTTTCCACCGAAAAAGACGAATACACCGAATAAATTCTATTCTGTTTTTTTTCTCTGCATTTTCTTCGTGTTAAAATTATTTTTTTTTTATCACAAAGAATAATACTTTTTATAATCATAAAAACGCAAAAATCATTTTCACGCAAAAGCGCGAAGGCAGCAAAGTTTAAAATAATAATTTTACTTTATTTAGCTTTAAAATTATAATTTTAAATTATCAATATTATAATTTGTCATAATCAGAAATTTTCAATTTTTAATTCTCAATTTTCAATTGAATTTCTCGGTGTTTCTCGGTGTCCTCGGTGGACAATATTTTTTCCACCGAAAAAGACGAATGCACCGAAATTATAGAACAATCCTTTTAAATTCTAATTTATTTCTTCCGAAATTTAATATATAATCAACTTTCACTTCGCTTGCTTTTAAATAATTTAATATTTGACTTATATGTTCGGAACAAATATTGTTTGTTGCTTTTAGTTCTAAAATTATTTTGTTATCAATTAAAAAATCAACATAATATTTTTTGTTAAGGATATGTGTTTTATATTTAATTAATAATTCTTTTTGATTTTCAAATTTTATATTATTTTGTTCAAACTCAATAGCTAAAGCTTCTTCATAAACTGCTTCAAGAAATCCTATGCCTAAAGTTTTATGAACTTCAATAGCTAATCCGATAATTATATCGCTCAATTCTTTTTCATAAATCATTGTCAATTCCTTTTAAATTCTTGGTGTCTTCGGTGTCCTCGGTGGATAATATTTTTTCCACCGAAAAAGATGAATACACCGATTATTTTTCTCTGTGAATAACCCTTGCGAATTCAGAAACAGTCGTTATTCCATTTAATACTTTTTGTATCCCGTCTTCAAATAATGTTATCATCTGATTTTTTTCTATCGCATATTTTTTTATTTCCTGAATTGAAATGCCTTTTTTTACCATTGTATTTATATTCAGATCAAATATTAGTATTTCAAATAATCCGCATCTGCCTTTATAACCTGTCCCGCTGCATTTATCACATCCGCGTCCCTGAAATAACACCGCATTTTCAAAACTGCGTTTCGCAAGCCGTTCAAGTGTCTTGATTTTTTGCGGCGCAGGTTCTTTACAATGTTCGCACATTTTTCTGACAAGCCGCTGAGAGATAATTCCTCTCACAGTATCGGCAATCAGATACGGCGGCAAACCAATATCAACTAACCTCGATAAAGTGCTGACTGTGTCATTCGTATGAATAGTAGATAAAACAAGATGTCCGGTCAAAGCCGCCTGAATAGCGATTTCCGCTGTTTCAGAATCCCGTATCTCGCCTACCATAATTATATCCGGGTCCTGCCGCAAAAGACTTCGCAAACCATTGGCAAAAGACAGATTGCGTTTCCGGTTTATCTGCGTCTGATTAATTCCTGGAATTTCATATTCTACAGGATCTTCGATTGTAGCGATTTTTAATTCAGGACGTTTTATCTTTTGCAATACCGCATACAAAGTCGTGGTTTTTCCGCTTCCAGTAGGTCCCGCAGTCAAAACAACTCCGTGCGTAAATTCCAATAATTTTTCAAATGCAAGTAAATTGGTTCCCATTACTCCAAGCGAATCTATTGTTATTACCTGCTCGCTCTGGCTCAATAACCTCAAAACCACATTCTCTCCGTGCATTGTCGGAATAGTCGAAACCCTGATGTCAAATTCAACATTCTCAAGATTTATCTTAACCCTGCCGTCCTGCGGTTTCTGCTGTTCTGCAATATCAAGATTAGCAAATACCTTTATATGCGAAATAATATTTTTCTGTATCTCCTTAGCTATCGACGGCTGCTCAAACAGTATTCCATCAATCCTGTATCTTATAATAACCTTTTCTTCAAACGGCTCAATATGTATATCGCTCGCATTTTTATTATAAGCGTTTATCAATATATTTTTTACGCTCGTATAAATGAAATTCTCTCCGTCCAGTTCCGATTCGCCGTTTCTGTAATTAAAATTTATTTCGGATTTATCGTTGTTTGAATAATTCCCGGTTAAAATATTATTTCCATTCTGCCATTTCAAAAATCTCTCATTAAACTCGCTTTCGTCAATAATCTTGAAATCAACTGTTTTCCGATAGTATTTCTCCAGTATTTTCCTAAGATAATATGTTTCATCAAGACCATATACGGTTAATGTTTTTGGAGTTTCGTCAGCGGGTATGAGATTATGATTTTTATAGAATGAGTTCATAGTTAATTCATTTTCCTTTCATACATAAACATCAGCAGACCCAAATCTCTGCGTATATCGTCGATTTCAGCGCCTTCGAGTTTTTGGATGTCGCGTATGATACGGCCTAACCGTTCGATTTTGTAAAGTATCTGCGAGTTAGTGTTTTCAGGACGATTGCGCAGATATTGTAAATCATTTATTGCGCGATCGATTATGCGTAAATCCTGATATGACAAAACTTCAAAACTGCTGCCGCCTTCGAGCAGGTATATTTGTACCGGTAAAATATTATTTCCGGTTATCGTAATCAATGAACCGTTTGAAAGTCCTGTAAAATCCGCTATTCTGACGCGGTTGCGCCGGAATACCTGAACACGAGACGCTTCGCCTGAGTATTTCAAAGTGATTGATGTAAGTTCGCGCCAGCCCCAGCAGCGATTGTGATGCGGATGTTTGTATGTAAGCGCAATAATTTCGAATGCGCCGAATTTATCGCCGATTTTTAATTTTTTGCCATAAGTTTTGATGCGCGTTACATCATCGAAATTAGGCAGATTTTCAAGATTTGAGATTATATAATCATAACTTGTAGCATAATCAAAATCTATTGATATTTCCGCTTTCAAATTATTAAAAGGAGGATGAGTAAAATAATTTCCATGTAGCAGATATTCGAGTCTGCCTGATATTTCATACTCGCCTGCTGTTAAAGGCATATTCAATATTGCCCTGAATTCAGTTTCGGAATCCTTTGCAATTTGAGATTGAGTTATATATGAAATTTCATCGGCTGACAATGTTCCTCTGTCAAGTATCTGTTTGATTTCAAAACCTTCCGGCAGCATTTTAACGCCTAATAATTGTAGAGGCATTATTTTCGGCGACGCTGTTATTACGCTTAAAATTTCCGAACCGCTGAATGCGGCTGCGTTATCAGGTCTAATATAATCAATACTTCTGCGAATAAAATTTGAAATTATATTATATGTCGCGCTTTCCAGAACTGCAGACAAATCAAACGCGAAATAAACCGTTTTTCCTTCGCCGAATGAATTCATTAATATTACAGGCGATTGATTGCTGACAGGAGTTACATCAATAATTTTTATGTCTCCGTCAATTATATCTCCTGGCTCTACTGTGGAATGCGATGTTCCCGAAGTATTGATTGATTCGTCAAATATTTTATGGTTCGCAATATCATAAACCTTGATTTTGGTTGTTGAATTTAATACTTCGTCAGGAAGTTTGGTTCCGTCGATTGTAAAATCAAAAGGTCCGATGCCTTCTACTGAATCGAATATTGAAGCACCTGAACTTAATTCTATTCTTACAGTATCGCCGTTTGTATTAGGCAGGTATTTACAGTCAACAAACACTATTCCGCTTGGAGCCGGATTCAGTTCGCAAAAACCGCCCGCCTGCGCCGCGGTGTATGCGGACAACTGAACCTTATACACTTCGCCTTGAACAGTCATACTTCCCGCTTCTGTAACAGGAGTAGATACAAGATTCATCAGCCTGTCGTTTTCGCTGCGCATTTTATTATTGATTTTCGCGCCGTAAAAATCATATCCTTTCGAAGGTTGAGTATATGTATGATGGCGGTAACGCCATTTGCGCTGACGCAGACAATCTGCCGCTATATCCTTAAACATACTGCCGATAAATCCGCCGCCTGCGTAAATATGCTCGCGTATTTCGTCTTCCTCGTATTCTGAAAATCTATTGTGTTCGCCGAGTATCATCATCATATCATAACTGTTTGAACGCAATTTTTTTAAAAATTCGTCTTTGTCTTGTACAATTGCATACCCAGGTATTTTCAGTGAATTCATTATATTTGAGATCAAATCTTCCGGCACGATTTTATAACCGTTATCAACCTTCACTTTCAGATTATTTCCCTGTTTCTGATAATTAAGCCACACTAATAATTTTCCTGAACTTGTTATTGAAATATCTCCGGCCAATGCGTCTATCATTGTAAACTGTCTTGAATATTCAGGACTTAAGTTTCCAAGCATATCAACGGCTTTATATTGTAATGTTACAATACCGCTGTCTATATTTGAAATTGTAAACGGTAAATCGTATTCAAGATATTCTCCATCATTTATTTTATAATATATTTGATCAATGCCTGCTCCGGTTCCGCTGTCTATGGCTGTAATTGTGAACCTGCTTTCTTTAATAATTTCTGTTTGCGAATCATTTGAATATTCGATTGACAAAAGAAGAAGAGGAACAGTTTTATCCACAATGATATTTACATTGTTCCAATCTTCAATGTTTTTTGAAATATCAATTGAACGGTATTTGAATGTATGTGCGCCAGTACTCCATCCGCCAGTTCCCTTAACATTGCACTCAGTAGTCTGCACTGCAATTATTGTACTATCATCAATACTGTATTCTATCCCGAAGACTCCTGATAAAACGTCCGTGCATTTTATTATGATTTGCGTTGAATCGTTGATAAATACAGGGTTTGTACCGTATTTCGGTTCGGAGATCAGAATTTCAGAAACAGATTTTGTAAGATCAATATTAATATTGTCCACCGAAGACACCGAGGTATTACCGGCTAAATCTGTAGCTATCCACTCTGCATTTTGCCCTTTGCCTTCAATCAGAATTCTATATTCTGAACTCTGCGTCATTCCACTTAAAGCATCACTCGCGCTGAATGCTACCTGAACATTTTGGTTAAACCAAATATTTTCTGACGGATAAACAAGTGCCCAATTTTCAGTATCTGTACTCTGTATTCTGCACTTTGAGCTAATTACAGGCGCAGTTTTATCAATATTAATTTTATCCACCGAAATCACCGAGGTATTACCAGCTAAATCCTGCGCAATCCACGACGCTGACTGATTTGAACCCTCTGATGATAAAATAATTTCTTTAGTGTATTCCATCAGTCCTGATAGATCTGAAGCGGTAAATATAACTTTTATATTTCCATTAAACCAAATATTTTCCGCCGGCTGCGCTACAAACCATTCTCCGTCCTTTGCGCTCTGCGCTTTATACTCTGCAATGATTACAGGCGCAGTTTTGTCAATGTTTATGTTATCCACTGAGAACACCGAGGTATTTCCAGCTAAGTCTTGCGCTATCCACAACGCTGATTGATTCGCGCCTTCATTTGCCAACATTATAACCTTCGAACTTTCCACCACTCCAGTTGCATCGCTTGCCGTAAACGTTACTCTTACGTCTTTATTAAACCAGGTATTTTCAGCAGGCTGAACTGCCTGCCAGTCTACATTCTCTGCGTCCTGTACGCTGCACTCTGCACTTATCGCTGGCTCAGTCTTATCTATCGTAAACGATACGCTCTCGCTCGTCGTATTTCCCGCTAAATCAGTAGCTGTCAATATCGTTGTGTAATTTCCTTCGTTTATAAAAATCGTATCGCCTGATACTACGCATTCCTCATTAACCGAATAACTTAAAATCACATCTTGATTAGTCGGCGTAACAACAGAAATAATCGTTAATACAGGCGCTGTCTTATCAATATTAATTTTATCCACTGAGAACACCGAGGTATTTCCAGCTAA
>JAGOBX010000250.1 GCA_017999075.1 Candidatus Babelota bacterium
GTTTGAGTTTACCAGTTTTTGAAGTTCTGATATTAAAGCAAATCAGAATTTGCTAAAAAATATTGAGAAAAAATTTCTAATTTTCTTATAATTTAGGAATTAAAGGATTTTATTATGAAAAACGAATTCAAGCGATTGGAATCTATCATCATTTTTTTTCTATTTTTTTTGTTTTCATCATCGTTTTGTAGAAGTTTATTGATTTTGATAAATTTAGATTATATTAATTTAAACACTTTAAACATTTTTAAGCTACATTTGACAGGTTTATTTTATGACATAACTGTTTTTGCATATACTATTTTTCCATTTATTTTTTATCTTCTAATAATTCCCGATCGAATTTATAACAATTTCATAAATAAATATACTATATATTTTGTATTTATAATATTTATTGCGTTAAACGTATTTAATATTTTTGCTGAATACTATTTTTGGAAAGAATTCGGAATCAGATATAATTTTATAGCGGTTGATTATCTTGTATATACAACTGAGGTCTTGAATAATATAAGAGAGTCATATCACATAAATTTTATAATAATTTTTGTCGCTGGCATTTCGATTATTATTTTTAAATTATTGTATAAATTTATTTTATCAGAAGTAAAGACACAAACTCTAATTATTAAAAGAATTCTGTTGATTATAATCCTGTCAATAATTCCAGTAATATTTTTTTATTCAGTTGATACATCTATCCCTTCCTTTTCAAATAATGTATATGAAAATAATCTTGCCGCAAACGGAATATATTGTTTATTCAGTGCATTCAGACACAATACGCTTGATTATGACGAATTTTATACAACATATAATTTAGCTTTAGTTTTCAAAAATTTAAAAAAAAATTTTTGTACGGATTATAAAGAAAACGATGATACTAATTTTTCAATTCAAAGAAAAATAATAAGCAATAACCCAGAAAAACAATATAATATCATATTAGTTGTAATTGAAAGTATGAGTTCTGAATTTTTAAAATCATTTGGAAACAATGAAAATCTCACTCCTAATCTTGATAAACTCGCTGAAAACGGAATTCTATATACAAATTTATTTGCAACTGGCACAAGGACAATACGTGGATTAGAAGCAATATCTTTATCTATTCCTCCAATACCAGGCCAGTCAATTCTAAAAAGACCAAATAGTGAAAATCTTGATTTTTGCATTTCCAGAATTTTGCAAAAAAAAAATTACGATTTAAAATTTATTTACGGCGGGTTCGGATATTTTGACAATATGAATTATTTTTTTAAAAACAACGGATTTAAAATTATCGATCGTTCTGATATGAAAGGTCCTGAAATTAGTTTTTCAAATGCCTGGGGCGTATGTGATGAAGATTTATTTAATAAAGTAATAAAAGAAGCGTCTGCGTCATATAAAGAACATAAATTTTTTTTTACAATGGTTATGACTACTTCAAATCATAGACCGTTTACTTATCCTGAAAACAAAATAGACATTAAATCAGGAACCGGCAGAAACGGAGCAGTAAAATACTGCGATTTTGCGATAGGTAAATTAATTGATTCAGCAAAAAAACAAGGATGGTTTGACAAAACAATTTTTGTTTTTACAGCAGATCATTGTGCAAGTAGCGCCGGTAAAGTAAAATTAGCAGTTGATAAATACAAAATTCCTATGATAATATACGCACCGAAATTTCTTAAGCCTTGTAAAATAAATTATTTAGCAAGTCAAATAGATATTGTCCCAACTGTTTTTGATTTGCTCGGATGGCGGTATAATTCTAAATTTTTCGGAACATCTATTGAGTTTAATAAAAATAATAAATATAGAGCGTTCATAAGCAATTATCAAAAACTTGGCTATCTTGAAAATGACAAATTGGCAATCTTGGAACCAAAAAAAATCACATCTGCTTATAAAGTTAATTTTTCAAATTTTGAGTTGGCGGAGATGCCGGATAAAAAAGATATTGTATTTAAAGCGGCATCTTATTATCAATCTGCAAATTATTTGTACAAAATAAACGTTAATACAAAAAAATAATGATTTTCTTAAAACAACTTTTATAATAAGGATTTAAAGAAGTGAAATTTAAAAATTTTTTTAGAATTATAATTATTTCATTATTTTTTGTAATTTTTATTTTTGAATATTCAAATCTTGATATTCAAATCCAAAATAATTTTTATGATCCATTTTCTAAAAGCTGGATAATAAATGAAAATAATTTTATTCTAAAATTTATTTTTTATGATGGTTTAAAAATGGCAATAATCGGTTTCGGTACTATAACTTTTTTTAAATATATTTTATCATTTTTTTTTAATAAATACAAAAATCAACAAAATATTTATTTATATTTGATTTTATGCCTTGCAATAATACCTTTGAGTGTTTCTTCATTAAAAAAGATTTCCAATGTTTATCGCCCGTCATTGCTTACAATATATGGTGGCGATAAACCATATAATAAACCTTTTAGCAGAATAACGGAACATTTTAATAAAAAAAATCAGGATTTTGGGAAAGATTATCCTGCGGGGCATGCATCTGGCGGCTTTGCATTAGTCTGCCTGTTTTTTGTTTTTAAAAAAAACAAACATAAAATTTTAGCATTAATTTTCAGTTTAACGATCGGCTGGCTTATGGGAATATATCAAGTGCTTGCAGGTAAACATTTTATATCTCACAATTTCGTAACTATGCTAATCGCTTTTTCCTTTTCGACTATTATTTACAAAATTTTTAAAGCAAAATCTAAATTGCCAGTTACGTTACTAATATTTTTTATGGTTATATTAAAAACAGAAACAATAGCATCAGGTGCTAATATTAAAGAAATCAAAATCAATCCACATCCTATTTTTAACAACGGAGGAAAGGTTTCGGGTGTTAATAAAATAATGAATAAACTACATATAATAACAAAAGTCTCTACAATAAAAAAGGATTTGTTGTTTAATGATGGAGTAATTTATGATGAGGAAAAGATAGAAAATTCTGAAAGAAATTTGCGCGCGCGCAGATATTTGTATAACGTTTCAATTGATACTAAACAAGTGAGCGATACTGAAATAAAAGTTAATGTTAATACATATGATCAATGGTCTACTGCTTTCGGATTTGCATTAAAAAAAGACGAGAAAGGAAAAAACTTAATTAAACTTGTATTTAAAGAACATAATTTACTCGGGCTTGGAAAAGAACTGAAACTTAAGAAAGATATACTTCATCTAAATTTTAATAATCAAGAGTTAGAATATAATGACAATAATTTTTTCGGGAAACGGAATGCAGTTTTATCATTTGTATACGCTGAATCGCAATATTCTTTAAAAAAAAATATCAGGGTTGGAAAAAAATTCGAATCGGATTTTGACAAATATTCATATTATTTAAATTTAACCAAAGCTGATTCATTAGAATCGAATGACAGTGTTGACAACAATTATATAGAAGGATTTTTATCAAATGGAAAAATCATTGGTCGCTGGGAATTTTCAGCTAGAATTCATCAATTTGAAAACATATATAAAAATTCAAAAATTAAAATGAATTATATTTTCGGAGGGATTAATTATTCTACAGGCAAATATATAAAAACAAAAGGACTACGGATTTTCAAGCAAATTGACGATATAAAACTAGGATATCAATTAGGTGGTGGCATTAAATTTATCAATCCGGCGTTTGGGGCTAATGTCAACGGCGCTGGTTGGGAATTGAATTTAAAACATATATACAATAAAGATAATGATTACATATTTCAAAATTATAATTTTGATTATTATTATTTAAAAGATTTTTCTAACAACACGCTTGATTTTAAAGTTCAGCATCAGCATTTTTTTAAGGAAAATTTTAAACTTGTAAATCAAATAGCTTTTAAAAAAGTTCATTCGTATAAAACTGAAAATTCATTTACGCTTGGTGAAGATAAAGGTTTACGCGGTTATAAGTCCGTTACACTTGAGGGCAATAAATTTTTCTTATTCAACGCTGAATTACAGTATGTATTCAATAAAGAGCTTTGGAAAATTATGTATCCGGGAATTAATCTATTTTATGACGCGGGCAGGACATATAATCAAGGAGAAAAATTCAAATTGGAGCATTTATATCACGATTTTGGAATTTCATTTAAAACCGTCATGCACAGGTCAAGTTCTTTTGAAGAATTTAATTTTTCAATTTCATTTCCATTTAAAGGAGAACGGAAACCGGTTTTCAGTTTTCAAACAAATGTTGAATTTTAAATGAAATATATTAACTTATTACAGTTTTGTATTGAAATATCAATTGCGGTAATTTTTATCTAAATATTTTTTGACTTATAATTTTTTTATTATATATTATTCATTAACTCAAATGTTATAGAAAAATAAGATATGCATATATTATTAATCGAAGATGACAAGCAACTCTCAAAAATTATACAAAAGGGACTGATCGAAGAAAAATATGTTGTTGATGCGGCTTTTGATGGAGAAAAAGGCGAATATTTGGCTTCTGTATATCAATATGATGCGATAATATTAGATATTCGTTTGCCGAAGATTGACGGTTATACAGTTTGTTCAATGCTTCGAAAGAATAAAAATAATACTCCTATACTTATGCTTACATCAAACGATATGATTGAACAAAAAATAAAAGGATTAGATTTAGGTGCGGATGATTATTTGACCAAACCCTTTGATTTTAATGAATTATTAGCAAGAATTCGCGCTTTAATACGAAGAAAATATTTGCAGAGCGAAACAACCGTGTTATCTGCCCGCGATTTAACTTTAAATACTGTAAATCATCAAGCGAAAAGAGGAAATGAGTCAATTGAACTTACATCTTTGGAATATAGATTATTGCATTTTTTTATGATGAATTCTAATCGCGTTTTAAGCAGAACAGTTATCATCGAGCATGTTTGGGATATAAACTTTGATTTAGACAGCAATATTGTGGATGTATATGTAAATTATTTAAGAAATAAAATTGATAAGGATTGCGATATTAAATTAATTCACACAATACGCGGAAGCGGTTATATTTTTAAAACAAAAGATGAAAATTAAGACAAAATTACTATTATCTTCAAGTATACTCATTTGTGTTTCTCTTATCTTGCTTAGTTTTATTTTCTATGGATATTTAAAAATAATTTCATATGATGCCGCTGACAGTATTGTTTTCATAAAAGCAACGGATATTGCAAATGAAATAATCGACAATAAAGATGAGAATGAAGATTTAAATTTTGAAGAATTCGAATATTCTCATAAAATGACGAAACTTTTTGACAATAATTATTATATTATCATTACTGATTCAGAAAATAAAATTTTAGAATTTTCTGATTCTGTAAAGGAAAATTTCGATAAATCCAATACATTTGGCCGTGATTTCCAAAATGAAATAATATTCAATTATGAATCGGAAACGATTGGAGCTATTAGATTTTGCGGACTCAAAAAAAATTTAAAGAATAAAAACCATATAAATATTTATACCGGAATCAGTATTCAGCACATTATTAACATTCTTAATAAAATAAAATTGTTTTTATTTTTTATCATACCTTCAGTTATTTTTATCGCGCTGATAATCAACACATTGATTATTAAAAATGGATTTAAGCCATTAAACGATATAATTAAAAATATTTCTCAAATAGATATAACGCAATTATCATTTGAATTTCCTAAAAGCAATAAAAAAAATGAGTTAGACGACTTAATAGATGTTTACAACGCAATGATGAAAAGGATTGACCGTGAAGTTGATAAAATAAAACAATTCACATCTGACGCTTCGCATGAGATACGAAATCCATTAAGCGTTATAAAATCTAATGTTCAAATTCATTTGCGCAAAGAAAGAACAAAAGAAGAATATCAG
>JAGOBX010000251.1 GCA_017999075.1 Candidatus Babelota bacterium
AACTTTAAAAGAAACTTTAGATACGATAAAAAGAATAGGAATAATATTAAATTCTTCATTTGATTTAACCGAATTGTTGTCAACTATAATGAATTTATCCTCAGACATAATGGATGCTGAGGCAAGTTCATTGATGCTGCTGGATGAAAAAACAAATGAATTAGTATTTTCAGTAACCACAGGGGCAACAACCTCAAAATTAAAAGAAATACGAGTTCCTGTAGGACAGGGAATTGCGGGGTGGGTAGCTGCAAACGACAAACCTCTTCTTGTAGATGATGTGTCCAAAGATCCGAGATTTTTCAAAAAAGCCGACGAAAAATCCTCTTTCAAAACCAAATCAATTCTATGCGTACCATTAAAAGTAAAAAATAAAATTATCGGCGTACTGCAGGTATTGAATAAACGCAACGGCAGAATATTTAATAACGAGGACCTAACTTTATTTTCTGTTATGGCCCATATGGCGGCACTTGCCATAGAAAATGCAAGGCTGATAAAAGCCGGTATAGAAAAAGAAAAATTCGAGCAGGAAATAAAAATAGCTCAAACTCTTCAAATGTCTATTTTACCAAAAAAATTTGAATATTTTAAAAACATAGAACTCAGCGGCAAAAGTATCCCTGCGAGAATAGCCGGAGGAGATTTTTTTGATTGCATCAAATTAAATGATGAAGAAATGTTTTTGCTTATTGCAGATGTTTCAGGAAAAGGAGTCGGAGCTGCTTCTCTCACAATGGTTCTTCTTACTTTTATCCGCGCATCAATAAGCGCAAACCCAAACAATCTTGATATTAAAGAACTTCTAATGAAAATAAATTCTTTTATGCAGCATGAACTTACCGTTGATTTGTTTATAACTATTTTTGCTTTAAAATATAATGTAAGAACTTTTGAGTTAACATATGTAAACGCTGGGCATAATGAACCTTTAATTTGTTCTGCTGCAAACAAAAACATTTCTCTTCTCAAATCAGACGGGATAGTGCTTGGAATGCTTGAAGACATAGAATTATTTGAACACAAATGTTTTCTTGAATATGGTGACCTGCTTTTTTTATATACAGACGGAGCAACCGAATGCATTAACTCTGATGAAGAACAATACGGCGAAGAAAGGTTGCACAATCATATTAAAAAAACTTTTGATTTGCCAGCAAAAGAAATCAGAAATTCTTTAATCGAAGATATTAAAAAATTTTGCGGGGAACGGGAACAGTTCGATGATATATCTCTTCTTATATTAAAAAACAAAGGCGGTATATAAATTTTGAAAAAAATATTATTTGCAATATTTTTTTTTGTTATAAGCTCTACGGCAGTATTTGCCGTTTTACCTTCCATAGATAATATCATAGGGACAACAGAAATTTCTTCTGAATACAAAAACAAATTCGATTTGTTTTTAACAGATGAAAAATACGATTCTCAGCAACTTCAAATTTCAGATACGGTTCAGTCATATGTTTATTCAATAGAAGATATTGTAAATAAAAGTTTTGCTCTAAATAACGAACTAATGAAAGACAAACTCGAATCTCAAATAGAGCTTGCAGGATATTATGTTGAGCGGGCGGAATATCTTCCAAAATTAAAACTTGAATTGGGTTATTCAAAAGATTCTACAGGCGACATTTCAGCTTCAACAGCAGGACTCGGAGGTCAGCAGCAAGCATCCACTCCGATAGGTTTCGGCACAGGATGCAACGTATCATTCATTTCCGAATACACGATATGGGACGGCGGTTACTCTTCGACTAAAGCCAAACAAAAAAAATCAACTGCAAAATTAAAAGATGCAAACTATAAACTTGATAAATTTGAATTTCAGTATGAAGTTTTAAAATCTTATTTTGATTATATTCTATTTGATGAGCTTGTAAAAATAAGAAAAAACATGTTGGACTATAATCAGGAAAACTTAAGATTTGTAATATCTCAGATAAACAAAGGTGTTGAAATTAAGTCCTCCGTATTTAATGCTGAAAATGAATTAAAACAAGCTCAATATGATTTTGAAAACGAACTTAGAAATCTTGAACTCAGCAGGGCAATTTTAAACAGTTATATAGGTTTAACTCCCGAATCTCCGATTATAGCACGCCAACGTTTTTTCGAACCTCCAAAAACTTTAGATTACCAAATAAACGATTTATTAACCATTGGACTAAGCAACAGACCTGAATTAAAACAAATCGATATACAGAAAGAAATAGCAGGACTTGATAATAAAATGGCTCAAGCCAGATATTATAAACCAAAAATAAAAACAAATGCTATGTATGGTTATTTGAACAGTGATCATTATTCTTTAAGTGAAAAAGACAAAGAATGGAAGCTTAAGCTTGCAGTAGAATTGAATATATTTGAAGGATGGAAAGATAAAAAACTTATTGAACAATCCGATATTGCAATCAAAAAATACGATGCCGAAAAAAAACATTATGAATTTCAAATTCAGCTTGAAATAAGACGGATGTTAAATGATTTTATTGAATCAAAAAATAATGCGGAATTATTCAATGATAAAATAAATCAAAATACCGAAGAATTGAAAATACAGAGAGTGAACTATGACAAAGGCATTTTATTATACAAAGATTATCTTGCATCTCAAAAAAATCTTTTAATCAACAGATTAAAATATACTCAGTCTCTTTACAATTTTACAATATCGGTTCTAAACCTAAAAAAAAGTTTGGGGCTGAATTACAATATTGAGATTAAATCAAAATAATTATCCGGGGAAAATTTAATGAAAAAATTCAATATTATTTTTGTTGTCTCCATTTTTATTTTAATGTTTTTCATAAATGCAGTTTTTGCAGATTTCACAAAAATAATTTCAAAGAATCTTAAAAACAGGATGGAATATATAGGTAATATCATTACTGACAATAAACTTACTTTAAAAACAAAAAGTTCAGGAGAAATAATTTCAATAAATGTCAAGGAAGGTGACAAAATAACAAAAAATTCTGAAATACTCGCCCTTGACGGAAGATTGGAAAAATTACAATATGATGAATCAATGGTATCGGTTGACATAGCTAAATCAAATAAAAATAAAGCTGAAGCTTCTTATAATAAAGTTTTTGAAAAACCGGATAAAAATGAAATAGATAAAGCTTTGGCGGCAGTAAAGGAAGCACGAGTAAATTATGAAGATGCTATAAGGCAATATGAACTTCAAGCATCATTGTTCAGTCAGGCTGCTGTTACAAAAGAACAAAAACTTCAGGCTGAAAATAATGTAAAACTTGCTGAAACATCTCTAAAAAAAGCTGAAGCTTCTTATCAGATAATAATAAAAGAAATTGGAGAATGGGATAAAAAAATAGCTGAAGAAGATAAAATTAATTCCGAGCTTCAATATAAAAAATCTATAATATCTTCTGATATAAAAAAAATAAATTTGGAAAACAAAACAGTTTATGCCCCATTTACTGGTTCTGTAACAAAAGTTTTTGTAAATAAAGGAGAGGTGCTTAATCAAGGAGCTGCAGTATGCGAATTGATAGACGATATAAACCTATATGCTGAACTTTTTGCTTCTTCAGACGATATTATGAACATTTTTTACGGACAGCATGCAGAAATTATTTCGGATGTTATTTCAAAGACTTTTTCAGGTAAAGTTGAATTTATAAGTTCAGAAGCTCAAATGCCTGAAAGAAATTTCAGGATCAAAGTAAAAATCGATAACAACGGCGGTTTTTTAAAAGCCGGAATGTTCGCAAAAATAATTTTGTTAAGCGGTAAACCTGAAACTTCGGGAGCCTTATTAGTTCCTGAAACTTCCGTATATATAAAAGATGAAAAGTTTTATATCAAAATAAAAAATAAAAATGAATTAGTCGAAACTCCTGTTGATATATTAAGAAAATTCAATGGTTTTTATCAAATTAAATCTTCAAAAATTAATTCCGATTCTGTAGTTCAATATTAAAAATATGTTTAAAAATATAAAATTTTTCTTATTATTTTCCTTGATTATTCTGGCGACAGGTAAATTTTATGAATGTGGCGCAAATATAATCGAAGACCTGAAAAAATTTCAAGAAATCCTTATAAAAATACAACGTCAGCACATATCAAAACCTGATGACAAAAAACTAATAAAAAATGCAATAGAAGGAATGCTTAAATCGCTTGACGATCCTTATTCAATTTATATGGAAGAAAAAGAAAATGAACAGTTTCAAGAAAAAATTAAATCTCATTTCGGAGGAATAGGAATACAAATAGGAATTTACAAAGACGAATCTTCCGGAGATTCATATTTACAGGTTATTGATCTGCTTCCTATAAAAAATTGTCCTGCAAAAATAGCCGGAGTTATGCCCAAAGACATAATTTTAAAAATAGACGATATAGACGCTAAAAATATGCCGTTTGAAGAAGCACGTAATTTTCTTCGCGGAGAAATTGGAACCATGGTAACTCTAACTTTACGAAGAATTACTGAAAACGAAACAGAACCTTTGAAAATAACAATAACCAGAGATGAAATAAACTTGTCTCAGGCAAGACACAAAATTTTATCCGATTCGATCGGTTATTTACGGCTTGATTCATTCACCGAATTATCCGCAAAAGATGTTAAAGAAAATCTTTTAATTCTTGTTGACAGCGGCGTCATCGGAATTATTTTTGATTTACGCAGCAATCCCGGCGGGTTGCTGACTTCAGCAGTTGAAATAGCCGGATATTTCTTAAATGAAAAAAAACTTGTTGTATACACCAAAGATAGAAACGAAAATCAAATTTCGGATTATTATACTACAGGTAAATCATTATGTGATTTACCTTTGGTTCTGCTTGTCAATGAACTTAGTGCAAGCGCTTCAGAAATTGTTACTGGAGCATTAAAAGCCCACAGCAGGGCAGTTGTCATAGGCAAAAAAACCTTTGGCAAAGGTTCGGTGCAGCAGTTATATACTTTTTCGGATAAAAGCGGGCTAAAACTCACTAATGCATATTATTATACTCCTGCGAATATATGTATACATAAGATCGGTATTGATCCTGATATCAATGTTCCCTATGACAGTTCCACTAAAGAAGACGAACAGATTGAATTCGGAATCAAATCTTTAAAAGCGTTCAATTTTTTAAATCAAAAATTTTAATTTAAAATTATTATTCAATTTAACTTTTAATTATGAAAATCCGGATTCTACAGATAATTCAATCTCGTAATGCAATGTCTGCACGCGGCGGACAGGAATATATATTTTATTTATTAAACTATGGTTTAGCTCAATCTCAAAATTATGAAATTACTTTAATAACTCCAGGATACAATCCCCTTCTTGAAAAATTAAAAGAATATAATATAAAAATATATTATATGAATTTCAGCAATATTAATTTTTTCAGAACATTAAAACGTTTTAAAAAATTTTTATCAGAAAACAACTTCGATATTATCCATACGCACGATTGGTTAAGTAATTTATTTGTTTATTTAATTTTTAAAACTAAACCTCTTCTAATAAAATCTGTTTCAACGCGTTACTTTGTCCTGCTCTCCCATTATATGAGTTTTAAAATCAGATTGGCAAAACATTTAATAGGCGTTCTCGAAAAAAAATTGTTATTATTCAATCATTTTAATATATGTACTGCCAAAAATATTATGAGTGATTATATACACATCGGCATTCCTCCATATAAAATTACTGTAATACATCCCGGCCTTGATTACACAAATACACAAATCAATGAAGAAGAAAAAGAAAAACTCAGAAAAAAAATTATCGGAGCTGATTCGATAAAAATTAAAATCGCATGTTTGTTCGGTTCTTTTGACAGATTGCGAAATGGTTATGATGTATATGTGAAAATTATTGAACAGTTTAAAAC
>JAGOBX010000252.1:0-2050 GCA_017999075.1 Candidatus Babelota bacterium
AAAACCAGTAAAATGCGTTTTGTATAATGTTTTGAGCTTCTGCTTGAGCCGGAGATAAGTTATTTATCAAACAGCTATCCCAGTTTATATAGTAATAAAAAGGATTTCCGATTTGATTCCAGCCTGCATACAGGTTTATAGTTACTGAACTATCTTTTATAATGTTTCCTGTAGGAGCAATGGTCAGAGTATCATTTTCAGAACCAATAATACCAGTATATTTGAACCAGTATGATTTTCCTTTTTCAAAATTTGACGGAATTTTATACTTACTTCCGTATTCGTCGTCTTCAGAAGCCGGATTCCATTGATAAATCGAATTGTTTGTTATTTCCGATAATAAATTGTATAAATTTCCGGATTCATGAATAGGAGTAAACATTGACCATTGATTTTTATAAAATTCGCGTTCAGGAGTTTCTATTTCAATAAATTTAGAATCGTTTGCAGTTGATAAAGCAAAAATGTAGGAACCTGGTTTTGATGGAACCCGTAAATTAAGTTTTACAGAATTGTTTGACATTACAGTATCATAAGAAATTGTTTCTGAAAAAAATTTCGGATATACAAGCTGCAGAGAATATGCAATATCATTAGCAAGATTTCCGAATTCATCTATTCCGTAAAAACTTATGGTATCAGAATAAGCATTGATTGATTTTACTTGGAACTGACCTGTTTCTATGATTACTGATTTAGCTGAAGAAGAATTTATGAACGCAGTTATAGTTTCAGAAACACTTGAAAGATCTGAATCTGTAACTGTTATTGTGAAAATATATGTTCCGGATATGTTTGGAACAATAGTTATGTTTGAAGAATTTTGGAAAATACTGGTATCAAAATTTTGAGGACCTGCTGATTGAGACCAGACGAATTGTATCGGCGAACTGTCCGGATCAAACGATCCGTTTGCATTCAGAGTTATAGGATTTCCTGAATATGAATATATTACAGTATCTCCTATAATCAATACCGGGCTATTATTCAAAAACATATATTGAGCGCCTGAATAAAATTGATAATTTGAGCTTGAGATAGGAGAAGAACCAGGATTATTTAAATAATCAAGAGACCAATTCAAATTGTAATTCGAAGAAGAAACTGATTGTTGAGAGTTTGCTATAAAATACACGCTTAATTCATAATTAAGACTGTTTAATTGAACGGCATTTAAATTAATGTTCCTAAATAAACTTGCAAAAATAAATATAATCAATATATTTTTTAATTTCAATTATTTCCTCCTAATTATTTCCTGTTATCAGCCAGTTTAAACCATTTGAAATTATTTCAACATATTTCCATTGTGATGCTAAAGTATAAGTTGGGTTCCCATCTATAGTTTGAGTACTGTAAGGATCTATTGTAACTGCGTTTAAAGTTCCTATATGTTTAATTTTATAAATTCTTCCTGTTATTGAAGCAGCATCAGGAAGATTTACTGTTATAGTATCTGAAGTAGGGTCACAAACAATAATATAATCTGTATCTCCTGCGCTGTACGAAATTGATGAAGTGGATACTAATCCTCCAGCCGCAAATGAACCGTTGTTATGTAATGTAGAATGAGGAGTATCTGTTCCTATTCCGACTTTTCCTGAATTGCGGGAAATATTTATGCCTGAAACAGCCCAGTCAGTATCAGAATTTGATATTCCGGTTAGTAAAGAACCATCTCCGATAAATTTAGATGCAGTAATTGTTCCAATTACTACCATGGTTCCTGAAGCTACAGTTGAATCAGCATCAATATATAAATATCCGTTACCTGAATTGTTAATGTATTCAAGAGTTGCTTTTTTTGTATTTACATTATCATAAAAACTAATCGAACTTCTCCCTGCCATATCAGTATTGCGCAATTTTATCATTTCATTGTCGCCTGCTATAGATTTTGTCAAACTGATAAAATTATTCTGTAAAGCCATAGTTCCGCCGATGACAATAGAATCAGCATTCAAATACAAATAACCATTTCCCATATTGTTTTTATATTCAATAGAAGCTTTCAAAACATCTATATTGTCATAAAAATTAATTGAGCTTC
>JAGOBX010000252.1:2150-5860 GCA_017999075.1 Candidatus Babelota bacterium
TATTGTTTTTATATTCAATAGAAGCTTTCAAAACATCTATATTGTCATAAAAATTAATTGAGCTTCTTCCAAGCATATCGGTATTGCGCAATTTTATCATTTCATTATCACTTGACATAGATTTTGTAAAACTGAGGAAATTGTTCTGCAAAGCCATAGTGCCGCCGATGATAATAGAATCAGCATTCAAATACAAATAACCATTTCCCATATTGTTTTTATATTCAATAGAAGCTTTCAAAACATCTATATTGTCATAAAAATTAATTGAACTTCTTCCAAGAATATCAGTATGTCTTAAACGTATCATTTCGTTATCGCTTGACATAGATTTTGTAAAACTGATAAAATTATTCTGAGAGCTTTGAATAGCCATAGTGCCGTTTATAATGATAGAATCAGCATTTAAATATAAATAACCATTAAAGTTATCATATTCTATACTTGCTTTTTTAAAATTCAAGTTATCATAAAAATTAATAGCACTTTTACCGTTAAAATCAGTATTCTGCAGGCGTATCAGTTCTGTGTCATTTAACGAAGACTTAGTCAAATTTAGATGATTGTTAAGTAATGCAACAGTTCCGCCGATAAGTATTGAATCAGCATTTAAATACAGATAACCATTGCCGTTATTGTTTATGTATTCAATACCTGCTTTTTTAAAATTCATGTTATCATAAAAATTAATAGCACTTTTTCCGCTAAAATCAGTATTCTGCAGGTGGATCAGTTCTGTGTCATTTAACGAAGACTTAGTCAAATTTAGATGATTGTTAAGTAATGCAACAGTTCCGCCAATAAGTATTGAATCAGCATTTAAATACAGATAACCGTTACCATTATTGTTTAGATATTCAATACCTGCTTTTTTAAAATTCATGTTATCATAAAAATTGATCGCGCTTTTTCCGTTAAAATCAGTATTCTGCAGACGTATCATTTCAGTATCATCCCAGGAAGATTTTGATAGAATAAGATTATTATTAATAAGTTCCATAGTTCCACCGATAACAATTGAATCCGCGTTTAAATACAAATAACCATTGCCGTTATTGTTTATGTATTCGATACCTGCTTTTTTAAAACTCATATTATCATAAAAATTGATCGCGCTTTTTCCGTTAAAATCAGTATTTTGCAAACGGATCATTTCAGTATCATCCCATAAAGATTTGGTTAAAGCAAGATGATTGTTTAATAATGTTAATGTGTTTCCTATA
The DNA here is from genome assembly GCA_017999075.1 of Candidatus Babelota bacterium. Taxonomy (GTDB): domain Bacteria; phylum JAGOBX01; class JAGOBX01; order JAGOBX01; family JAGOBX01; genus JAGOBX01. The sequence goes on from JAGOBX010000252.1 coordinate 3,374, forward strand.
ACCACAGAGTCAGCATTCAAATATAAAGCATTCCCTTGATTATAATAAGTTATTGAAGATTTCAGTTGATCTATATGATTATAAAATCCGATTCCGCTTTGTCCGAAACTATATGAATTTTTAAGTTTTAAGTTTATTGTATCTGAAGATGAAGCAGTAGTTGATTTTATTGAACCTTCAACTGTAAGACTGTCTGCAAGAACGTTAGTTCCAATTCCGACTTTACCTGATAACCTGTAAATATCTTCTCCTGAAGTTGTCCAAGTTGAATCCCCTGAACCTGATATAGTTGCCCACGATACAAATCCACTTCCATTTGTCTGTAAAACTTGGTTAATTGATCCGTCTGATGCAGGAAGCACATAATCCCCAATTTTTACAGAGCCGTTAATAGTTAAACTGTCTGTTGGAGATGAGTTGCCTATCCCAACATTTCCATCAGAAGATAATGTTAATACAGTATTAACGCCATTATTAAAATTTAATGAACCATTAGTATAATTCAAATAACTCGGACCGCTTTCGAGTTTAAACTCAATTTTATTTGAAGCTGTTCCTTTAATTTCTAATTGCGGAGAAATGGCGCCGTCTCCATAAATACTTAATAAACTTGAAGGAGCAGATGTTCCAACACCTATATTCCCAGACATTTTATAAATTGTATCTCCTGCTGCTATTGTCCAGTCTGTATCAGTTCCGTTTGCGGAAATTCCGGTTAATAAAGAACCGTCGCCGATGAATTTATTAGCTGAAACAGTATCGGTAAATGTCGCATCTCCTACTACGTGCAATATAGAAACAGGAGATGTTATTCCTATTCCTATTTTTTTACCTGAATCCTGTAAAATAAGATTACCACCTGAAGTAATCAATAAAGATGAATCAATATTTGAATTACATATTAAACTGTTTACTTGATTATTTTGATTTACAAAACAAATGTTACTTGAATTTGTCGCATCTGTATTTTGTATATCAAAATTAGTTACGCCTACAGTACGGTTTACAACTTTCATAGTTCCGGCGACAGTTAAATTGTTCGTCGGAGATGTTGTTCCTATTCCAACTTTAAGACCTTGATCTTGTAAAATAATATTGCCGCCTGATGCGATTAATAAAGATGAATCAATATTTGAATTTTCTATTATAGTATTAATTGTTCCAGTATTACTATAAAACCATATTGAACTTTTGCCTGAAGCATTAGTGTTATGTAATTTTATTAATGGATTAACAGTGCCGTTATCTATAACTTTAATACTTCCCTCATTTAATGTTAATTTATCTGATGGATTATTTAATCCTATTCCAACATTTCCTGAAAGTTTGTAAGAAGTATCCTGAGTTGCTTGCATCCAGCCACCAGTATCTACACTTATGCCTGTTAAAGCAGAACCGTCGCCGATGAATTTTGTTGCATAAACTGTATCAGCATGCAGAGCATTCGTTAATGTCATTGTTTCGGCTTTTAAAGAACCATTTACATGTAACTTAAACTGAGGAGTAATTCCTATACCAATATTACCGGCATCTTGAATTGTAACTAATTGTCCAGTGTCAGACTGATTATTTATTGATAAACCGGCTGCAGGACCTCCTGAATATATAATGTGGTTCTGATTTCCAACATATAAAAATTTTTGAGTTCCGTTGTATGTATAAATATAATCATTGTTATTTGGAGCGATTACTGCACTTCCATTAACATATAATCTTTGTGTAGGATTAGCTGTTCCAATACCAGCATATCCGGTTTTTGTAACTATTAAATGAGTATCACTGATAATAAGAGAGTCAGATCTTATAGTTCCGGCAACCTGTAAACTATCTGTAGGAGATATGGTTCCTATTCCAACATTTCCATTTAATCGATACATATTTGTTCCTGATTCTGTCCATTTGGTATCATTGATTATTATACCAGTTAATAATGAACCATCACCTTGAAACGATGTTGCTTTTACAGTTCCTGTCACATTCAAATTTGCTGTCATTGTATCTTCAATATTTTTTCTTACAAAATTTGCTGTTGAATCAGTTAAAAAACTGCTGTCGTTTATAAAAGCTGATAAATTCGTTGGTTTGCCGTTTATTTTCGACCAGTCCGCATATAGGGTATCAGCGGAAATAGAAAGATACCTTACATCAGCAGCGCTTGTATTCATCCCAATTTCAGATTTCAGAGCAAAAGTAGTAGTATCAAGTTCAGCAGGCGTTCCTGAAATTCTTATCCACGGAATACTGTCGCTTATATTTGAAACAGTATGAATATGAGAAGTATCAGCTTTAGCAGCAAGAGCTGATGAATCAGCTTTTAATGCTAACATAGAAAGAACATAAGCAGTATCAGTTTTTAAAGTTAATTGAGCTATAACAAAAGATGAATCAGCCTTAGCAGCGAGCTGAATTGTAGTAGCGAATGTTGAAGAATCAGTAATGATTCCAGCAGGTTTATTTATAATTTTGGTCCAGTCAGCGTTCATAGTA
>JAGOBX010000253.1 GCA_017999075.1 Candidatus Babelota bacterium
GAATATAAACGCTGAATGTTTGAAATACTATTCAGCTTTTCAATGGTTGAATCATTGCTTGAATTCAAATTAGTTCCTACCCATTTTTTCATCGTATTAATTATATTCATATCGTCGGCTGTCATTTCTATATTTCCTGCGCTTATTTCAGCATACACATTATCAGTCAGAAATGAGCCATACGCCTGCAAATAACTTGAAAACAGCGTTGACAAATCAAACTTCGGACTTTTCTGACAAACAAATTCAAAACCAAACGAATCGCCATAGATAACATTACCCGCTTCAATAAAAGATTTTAACGCTTCAGCATACTGATATGATTTCATAAATTCTTTGCCACTGTTAAAACTAACGGCAAAACCTGCTATTTTTTCTTTCAGAAAATCATATTCTTCTTTCAAGATATCATAAACCGGATCATTATAAATAAAATTGTAATCCGAAAGAACAGCGATATTTTTTTCCATATCAGCGCATATAACCTCAAAAGGCAGCGTAAGATTTTTATCAGGATAATTGTATAGATTATCCGTAATTTGATTCCGATTTTTAATAAAACTTATAATCGCAAGATAATACTTATTAGCCATTTCAGGTTTTGCAAAAATCTCGTTGTTTTTAATAAAAGATTCTAATTGCGGATAACTGAACTGTCCTGCAAAATTCGCGCATTTTTCAGCCGCTGATAAACCTGCCAGCCAGTCCCCATCTGATAACTCTGCTTTTACAAAATTAGCGGTAAAAGTATTATGCATAACGCTTATTTTATCGCGGTAATCGAAAAAATAAGAAATATGATCTTTTAAATTAACATCTGCTTTCAATAAATTTTTAATATTATCGTCCAGATTAATGGTTATAAGTTTTGAGTATGTCTGCGCTAATTCCCAATCCTTTTTTGACTGTCTGTATTCTGCGGCTAATGCGATAAGTTTATTTGCTGCGTTAATATCTTCAATCACCGATTCGCGTAATGACTTGAATACCTGTCGGCTGTCAGGATAATTATTATTTAAAAAATCAAGATTCTGCAATGCTCTGGTTTTATCAAGATTCGCGAAATTAAGCTGCGCCTGCTTTAAATTAACATAAAAGTCTATTACTTTTATTGCGGCATCAAGCTTGGCTTTTGCTTCATTCGCCAAAACTGCGCTTGTATATGCGGGATAGGATTTTACGGATTCAGTCAGCCATTCCGCTATGTTTGATTTACTTTTAAAAAATTTCCAATTATTATTTATAATTGATTTCAACTGCTGACCGCTGACAGCGCTGATTGCCGCATTATAATGATCTTTAACGATAGTATAAAAAAGCTCTGGATTACTGCTTGTTTCAATTTTATAAAGCAAGCTTTCCCCTTTTTCGATAATGTCTAAAAATAATAATGTCTGGAGCGCGCGCGGAATAATATTTTTTTCATAGCCAGTCAATTCAAGAAGCGCGGCAAGATTTTTTTCAATTGCGTCTTTATCTTTTTTATCAAGCGCGGTTGTAAGTTCAGCTCTGACTGGCGCAACAGCTTTCTCGCATTGTTCTTCTGTCCATACAGCATTATCATTAAGAGTCAAAAGCTGGTCTAATCCTGGACCAGTCCCAAGACCGCAATGTATTATATTTGCGTTGACATCATTTTTGGCGAGAATATAGCTTGCTCCGGCAAATTTGTTTTTAAACGCATAACTGCCAATATCAAAATACTCTGAACGCTTTGGAACTACAACATCATCGAATGAATGAGAATTTCCTGATGCGTCTGTCCCGCTTAATACTAAACCCAATTTACCTTTGCCAACTGTGAGTTTTTCGCTAAAAGTATTTATAGTTTGTAAAGAATAACCTTTTCTGAAGATATAATCGTCATTTCTGACAATAATCGTTTTTGCGCTCGGTTTACTCTGATTATTTCTTGCGTCAGCATTCATCGCATATCCGAGAATACTCCAGCCGGATGGCGCTACAGGTTTCCATAATAGTTTAAGATTAGTCGAGCCGATTGTTTGACCTAAAATTTGTATTGATATATCAGCAGCAACCTCAGAATACTGGTCAGTATATCGATATACAATTTTTCTGACAGGCGGTTTCTTTATCATTGATTCGCGTTTGGTATCCATCCATTTTATGACTTGTCCCTTTATTTCATTGACAGCAATATCTCTGTCTCTTCCTAACTTGATAAAATCTTCATCAGATAATTCATAAACAACCTCTTTCGTATTTGCGGGAATAAACCTTTTAACATCGCTACTGGTTATATCATTAGTTAATTTAAAAATATCTCTGATAGCTATGTATTTCAATTCTTCCCACTTCTTAAAAACAGTATCATTCTTGAGTTTTTCAATACTTTCTTCAAATTTTTTCGGATTAACACTTTTAGCAGCGTTAAATTCAGGTGATTCTAATGATTTAAGTGTTTTTTCATAATTTTTTTCAATAACACGCGCAGTTTTTTCATAATTTTCTAGATAAGTCATCGCAAGTTTAAAAGCAGCGGCTGAAAATTTTTTATAAATTATTTTCGAAGCCATATCATAGCCATAAACTATCGGCGGAGTTTCTTTAGTTTTTTTACCGAAAAATTCGGCAACATCGTTTCCGAAATCAACAAAGGTTTCCGCTATCTCGCTGCCGCCTTGTTCAAAAAATTTACCTGCGTCTTTACCGAAACTTTCAAGACCTTTCGCAACTTCAACGGCCGCGATTTCAGCGTATTTAGATGTTTCGTTAAACGCGATAGTCGCGCCTTGCGCGATTAGTTTGCCCGTATTTTCAAGCACTTTCAAAATTACTTTATCAAGGTTCTTCAAAATTTTCTCAAATATCTGTTCGCAAATCGGTTTTATGAATTCAGCCGGATTCAGCGATTTCACGCTGATATCAAAATCTTCCTCATAAATAGCAGATTTATATTTAACTTTCATTGAATATTTCGGCGGTGTTCCCTGTATCAACGAGCGGACATCGAATTTAGCGCGGATATTTGTTATCTCAAGCGACATTACAATATCGCCGATAAACTGTGTAATTTCTTTCGGGATTTTAACATTTTTTTCGATAAGCTCTGCAATCCTGCTTTTTGTCACGCCGTCAGCCGCAAGGTCGATACGCGCTTCCATATCCTGACTGCTGTAAAGAAAATCGCATCTGACATTTCCGAGCAGTTCAGATTTCATATTGGTTTTTAATTCCATATACGAAAAATCAGGCGAGCCGCCAATATTGAAATCAGTAATAACTGTCAGCGGCAGATAAATAATATTAGACGGCGGAATCACTATTATCGGATTTTCCCATCTCTCGCCTTCGCGCAAACCGCCTTTCAAACCTTTGTTAAGCAGGTCAATATTTATATAACATTTTACAGGTCCGCGCTGCGGGTCAATCGCGTAATCAAACGGCATACTAACCAATATCTTTTGCGCTTGATTCTGCGGTTCAAACCACATTTCAACATCAACATAATCTGACGGATATTTGATAGCGCTCAGATATTTCTCGTATAAATCGAAAAGCGGAATATTTTTTACGACATTTGGTATCTTCGCTTTAACATTGAATCTGCCTTTTGCCTTGTCAAGTCCGGCAGTAGCGTCAACAACTATATCCTTACCGCCATTCAAATATTTTACAGTAAGTTTGCCTTTGAATTCCGTTTTGGACGCGCGGATCATGTTGAGTTTTACCAATTCCAAATTAAAACCGAATTCAGCGCCTACATCAGGAAACTTCAGCCCTATTTTCCAGAAAAAAGATTCGAAAAATTTAAACGCAAGTTCCATTTCCAGCGAATTTAAAATAGCGTCTATATCAAGTTTAGGAACACCCAAATCAATTTTTATATCGCCCATTTCAGGAAATCCTTTGAATTTCAGAGGAATGATTAACCCGTTAAAACTGAAGCTGCCAAGTGACGGCATATTACAGTTCAGCGCAAGCTGACCAATCTCAAAATTAAGTTTCGGCATTCCTATTTTAGAAAACAAATCATTAATCCGCGCGAATAAACTATTGATATTTATTTCAGGGAAAGTCAGATTAATTTTAACATTCGGCGAAAAGTCCGGTAATTCCGGCATATCTAGTTTAATCAGTCCAAACCCGTCTGCGCGCACCTGAATATCAGTTTTATATTTTGAAGCTTTATTTGCTTTTGAATCATAGATGAACGACAATAAAAATTTTTCAACGCTGCCCGGCAAAATACCGAACGGCTGCTGCCATTGCTGTTCCGGCGTAAGTCCGAACTGCACCGGAATTTCATTTTGTCCTTCTAATATTTTTTTCAAATCAAGTTGCGCAAACAAATTAAGTTTGTTTTTTGTCGGGTCAATTTTAAGTTGAATCGGCGTTCTGATAATCAGCGAATCATTGAGATTATCCTGTAATATTTTTTTTTCAGGAAACTGCGCGATAAAATCTGCAGATTGCGATATTGAACAAATATCATTATTTAAAATGTCTTTTACAGCCGGAATATTAGAAAGCGGATTAGGAACTGACGCAGTAAATTCAAATAATTTATGCTGACTAATATTTTTTTTCACGCCTTTTACCGGAATAATTAAATCATTACCTGCATTTAAATATTTTAATGTTATTTCTCCGCTGAAATTATTTTCGTCTATTCTTGCAAATTTAAAAGATGCTGCGCCGAGATTTATTATCGCTTCTGCGCCGAGATTAATATCATTAATCTGACTGTATATACAATCAACTACAAGATTAAGTTCGTTTAATAAATTTTTATCTAATTCTAAACCGGTGTTGTCAGAGCTGTCGTCACTTGAAGAACGAACGCCGCGTGCACGGCTGCGTGAATTTTTTTTGTTTGTAACTTTGCTTTTATCGACCATTTTTAATTTTTTTAGTTTTGAAGCGTTTGCGCGAGTTGATGAAGAAGAACGTTCCGCAGATTTTAATTTTGAACGTGATTTTAAGCCTCGCTGAGTATCTGTTTTGTCTTCTTCAATTTTTGAAGAATCAATTTTGTATTCTGCGTCAGAGATTGTTCCTTCATTAACATCTATTATTTTCTTTTCTCCAATCCTTAAAATAAGTATCGCTTTATATTGTTCGATTGAATCTTGATATTTGTTGAATTTTATTATTTCGTTTTTCGTCCAGTCAAACAAATACACATATCCATCCCCTCCAACAAAATAATAATTATCCCCAGTCAATTCCGGCAATGGCAGAGTTTGCTGCGCTTCAGGTTCTGCAGTTTCGTCTTCATCAGCTGCTGTTTCTTTACCGCCAACTGATTTGATTTTTCGTTTTTCAGTTTTTCGAGTAGATGTTTGCGTCTTTGATTTTATCATACGATGTCTGCTTCTTATCCCGCGTTCTGAATCTTTAATCTCCAATCTGTCATCTGTAATTCCCGAATTGTCAATTGTCAATTCTCCATTGACAATTTTTTTAATAGCAATAATATGTCCGTCCGGTCTGACGGCAAACCAGTAATCATTTAATTTTAAAATATTTTCGGTCTTTTTTTCGATTGATTCACGGTTTAAATCAAGTTCATATACCGCGCCGTCTTCGATAAAATATTTTTTGGTTTTATCTAATTGCAGCGGTTTGACAGTAATAACTTTCGTTTCAATTTTTTGACCTTTATTTTCTGTCGCTGCAGATGTTGATGCTACAGAAGTATCTTCAATATTTTCTTGAACTGCCGAATCAACGCTTTTTACGCCGCGCCTGCTTCTAACATCAGTTCTTGACTGCGAAACCTCGCGAGCTTCAAGTACTCCAGAAAATACAATCATCAAAATGATTGCCATAACCATCGCTAATCCATTTTGAAATTTTGCCTTCATAAAAATCACCCATTATAAAAA
>JAGOBX010000254.1 GCA_017999075.1 Candidatus Babelota bacterium
TTGATGAAATGAAAATAATACTGAAAATTTCAGGATGAAAATCATAAATTAACAAATATTGTAAGTGGGGATTTAACAAAAAAATCAAAAAAAATAAAAATGCAGGAATAAGATTTTTAAAAAAATGCAGTGCAATTTTAAAAATAATTATTGACGATAAAATCAAAATAACTTGTTGAACTGTTTGAAGTATAATTGGAGATTTGAATAATATTAATAATGGAGAAAAAAGCACTAATATTAAATAACTATGATCTCCTAATGAATTGAATTTCTTATCATGCAATTGATTCCATTTATAAAATGATGTATAAAAAAAGTCGCCGTTATTAGTGTTGTTAATAAGATTAGCAAAATATCCGAGATCAAGCGTAAAATCGAGATTATTCGTATATCTGTTTAGATTTGAAAAATTTAAAAAAATAAATAAAAAGACAAATAAAAAAATAAATAATAAACAATTTATATAACGCATAAATAATAGAGGATTATTTAAATAACATTGATATCAACATTTTAAAAAGTTTAGTTAATTCTGAAAAAGATTTGATATTTGATAAAACTTTAAAAGCTATATTGGGACGCAAATAAAATTTTAAATATGCATAATTCAATAATTCAAATAATTCTTTTTTAGATAAATATTCGTCCCACACTTTAATTTCGAAATAAGCAGAAGGATTCAACACGAATTTTTTCCAGTTTTCATATGAACAGATTCCCTTTGTAACGCCTAAGTCAAAATATTCTGAAAAAGGGTAGGGGGTATAAACATTATAAAATGCATAATCACATCCTAATGTTAATGATTTATTTATAGAATCTTTAATTTGCTGTTTTGATTTTTCGAATGGAAGCCCGAACATAAAATAACCTAATGTTTTAATTTTTAATTGCCTGCAGCAATGCATTGTTTCTTTAATGTTTTTAAAAGTGATTTTTTTATTCATATCTTTTAGTCCGTCATCCGTACATGTTTCAATTCCGAGTTGTAGAAGATAACACCCGCTGTCTTTCATAGATTTTAAAAGTTTAAAATCAAGATTATTTACCCTGGCTCTACATGACCATTTAAAACTATTTTCAAAATTTTTTTTAATGGAATTAACCAGATTAAGGGTTCTTTCATAATCACAATTAAATGCGTCATCATTGAACATAAAAGAATCTATACCAAGTTTTTTCAGATTATGAAGTTCATTAATTATATTGTTTATATTTCTTACCCTGTATTTTTTTTCTGTAACAATACAGAATTTGCAATTGTAGGGGCATCCTCTTGAACTTATTACTGTAGTAAATTTTTTTGATGGCGACAGACTCGAATAACATTTTCGATAATTTAAAATATTTCTATCTATTTCCGGGTAATCATCTATATTAAATTCTGTAACGGATTTCTGATTTCTTATTATTTTGCCAGTGTTATCTTTGAATAATAATCCTTCGATATTTTCAAGAGGCGTTTGATTTTTTAAATTTGATATTAAATTAAAAAAGGGTTTTTCCCCATCGCCTGTAATAACGGCATTTACTTCAGGATAACTAAGCATTTCTTCAGCATAATTTCTGGTATTTGCTCCGCCGAGACAAATAAAACAATAAGGTAATAATTTACGAATAAGCTTGAGAGTGATTTTTAAATCAGGAAGAGTATGTAGGTATGTCGGCAACCCAATAACATCAGGCGAATATTCTGAAATTATTTTTTCTAATCCCGAATAATTTATATCATCAATTAGACAATCGGTTATTTTTATATCTATTTCGTGTATGTTTTTTTTTAAAAAAGCTGCTACTGAAAGTAATCCAAGAGGAAGAAATTTTCCTGCAGCAATATTAATTGATTGGTATACTTCTGATTCTATAACGTTTTCAGCAGGATAATTTATAAATAATATCTTCATTAGCAGTGTCCATTATTTCTACTTTTAATTTTATGTTTATTAATTCTAAACGGTTATATAAATATATTATACGATATACTCTGCTTTGAAATGATTATTTTACAAACCTCTTAATTAATAATCAATAAAAATGTGGAAAATAATTTTATTTGTAAAACTAATCATTTCAAAAATTTTTTTTAAGCGCGCGGATGAGAATTATTGTAGACGTCTTTAATTTTGTCTGTAGTAACATGCGTATAAATTTGAGTGGTGGATAGACTTGAATGGCCTAGCAATTCCTGAACAGCTCTTATGTCGGCGCCTCGGTTTAAAAGATGAGTAGCAAAAGTGTGGCGGAACGTATGTGGTGAAACATTTTTTAATAGCGCTGATTTAAGAATATATTTTTCTATAATTAAACGGACGCCTCTGTCAGTAATATGATCTCCGTGTTTGTTGAAAAACAAATAAGCATTATCGTCTTTGTTGAATTTTTGCAAAAACATAGCTCTGTAAGGCAAAAAATCATATACAGTTTTTTTTAAAATTGTTCCTATAGGGATGATTCTTTCTTTTTTTCCTTTTCCAAAAACCCGTAAAATATCTTTTCCGGCAATATCGGTAATTTTAACGTTTACCAGTTCGCTCACGCGTACTCCAGTAGAATAAAGAAATTCCATTATTAAATAATCTCTCATTCCTAACGGACTGTTTCTATCTGGGATTTTAAGAATATTTTCAAGTTCGTTTTCAAACATGAATTCCGGAATATATTTTTCTTTTTTTGGGGAAGATACGTTTTTAGTAGGGTTATGAGAAATAAGATTTTTCAGAAGAAGAAATTTGAAAAAAGTTTTTACCCCAGACAATATTCTAAGCAGAGTATTGCGGTTATATTTTTCGCCATTAACTGTTTGATACTCAAGATATCTTAGAAAATCGCGTATTACTCGATAGCTTAATATTTTTAAATCTATTTTTCCGGTTTTTTCAATTAAATATGAAAATAATTTTATAACATCATTTTTGTAAGATTTTAAAGTCATCTCAGAATAATTTTTTTCATCGTGAAGATAATTTAGAAACTGAGGGACAAAATTTTCATTCAGAAGTTTTTCTGTTATTATTATTTTTGAATTTTCAGACATAATCTGCATAGAATGGGCTTAATTTTGAATTTACAGCCATCCCCAATATAAAAAAGACAAGGCACAACATAAAAGTAAATCCAGTTAAATATATTGAAGGAAATCCTCCGTTCATAAGAATATCCCTGTACATTACAATTAGGCCTGTCATAGGATTTAATAAGAAAATTTTAAATAGAAATTCTGAATATCCGCGGATTAATTTTTGATCATAAAATATAGGAGTAAGATAAAACCATATTGTTAATAATATTTCGGTAAAATATTTTATATCTCTGTAATAAACAAATAGAGAACTAAGGGTCAAAACAATTCCTGCTGTAAACAGCGACTGCATAATAATTACTATAGGCAGATATAAAATAGATATGCCTAATTTATATCCGGATAGAACTGACAATATTATAAGTACAGAGATTGACAGAACAAAATTGAATAAATTAGACAATACTATGGAAACTGGAATAAGTTCGCGCGGAAAATACACTTTTTTTATTATGTTGGAATTATCAACAAAACATCCGACTCCTGAAGAAACTGAAAGATTTAAAAAAATCCATGGGAATAATGCTGATAATAAATATACTGATGTTAATTCTTTTATATTGAAAATCGTCGAGAATATGAATAGAAAAACAAGCATCATTGCTATGGGAACTATCAGAGCCCAAAGAAAACCGAGAATAGCGCTTTTATATTTGACTTTAATTTCTTTGACAGCTAAATTTATAAGCAATTCCCGGTATTTGAAAAAATTTGAAAACGTCATATTTTTTATTTTTTAAACGGCATAAGCAAATTTTCGTCAAGATTGTAATATTCGGTGGCAGCAGCAATCAATTCTTCGGCAGTGCTTGTTGAAAAAGAATGGACTTCCACTCTTACGCCTGCGGCTTTCAAATGGTTTACAAGATCTGTAAAATCGCCGTCGCCGCTGACTAAAGCTATTGCGTCAACTTTAGAAGCAATAGAAATCGCATCAATTGCAAGCCCCATATCCCAATCTCCTTTTGCAGAACCGTCGGCTCGCTGTTTCAATGTCTTTGATTTTACCTCAAATCCTTTATTTCTTAATAGATTTATGAAACCTGATTGATCTATATCGCGGGTTTGAACAATATAAGCTATAGCCCTGATAAGTTTTCTGCCAAGTACAACAAAATCTAAAAGTTTTTCAAAATCCAATTTTGCGTTATACTTATTTTTTGCTGAATAAAACATATTCTGCACGTCTACAAAGACTGCAACTCTTTGGTCAATAATTTTCAATTTTCTACCTCTTCTTTTAAAATAATATTTAATTTTTTAATTTGTTCTTTTGATTTTGCCGCATATTTTGAATTAGGGTTCAATGAAATGCATTTATCGAACATTTTCAGGGCGAGAATGTATTCTTCAATTGTTTTATAGACAATTGCAAGTTGATAATATGCAGGGATATAATTTTCATCGAGTTTTATTGATTTTTGGAATGAAGAAACAGCTTTGTCTTTCATTTTTTTTTTTAAATAAACCAACCCTAAATGATAATACGCGTAAGTCATAGCAAGCCTGTCAGTATTTAACCGTATCGACTTATTCAATTCAAGTATGGCTTTATCAAGCATATTTTTTTTATAATATAAAAATCCGATATCGTTGTAAGCCATTGCATTGTTGGGATCAATTTCAAGAGCTGTTTGATATACTCCAAGAGCCTTATTATATTCACCCATTTTTATGTACAGCCATCCGAGATTATTTAAAGTGGTCAAACTCTGCGGATTTATTTTTAGAGCTTTCAGATAACATTTTTCTGATTCTTCAAAAATCCTTAATAAATATAAATCCCATCCGAGATTGTTTAAAGAAATTATGTCGTCGGATTTCAATTCAATAGCTTTTTTATAATATTTTATTGATTCTTCAATTTCATTTAATTTATCGCTTATATAACCGAGATTCACGTAGGCAATTTGATAATTGGGATTTAATTCAATCGCTTTTTTAAAACATTTTATTGATTTAAAATAATCGCCTGCTTTTTCATATGCAGCTCCGAGATTATTATAAAATAAAGGTTCTTCAATGCCTTTTTCAATTGTTTCCTTAAATTTTGAGATTGCTTCGTCAATCATGTTTTCATTCATTAAAATTTGACCTTCAGCAGTGAGTTTGAAAGCTTCTGATTTAACATCGTCAGGATTAATTTCAAGACATATATTGTATTCAAAAACAGCTTCATTAAATAGCCCGAGATTATAATAAATATTTGCAAGATTGTAATGCGCTTCAATTTTTTCGGGAATTAAATCAATAGCCTTGTGATATTTTTTTATGGCAGTTTCGTAATCATTTATCAAAATATAAACCTGTCCCAAATTGTTATATGCAAAATAAACAGATTCTGCATCTTGAGACAATTGAATAACTTTATTGAATATTTCAATACTTTCTTCATATCGTTTTGTATTAAAATAAGCTGCTGCCAGACCATTATTTGCAAAAATATTATCGGGTTCCAATTTTATAACTTTATTAAAACATTCAATCGCGTTGTCGTATTTATCGGATAAAAAATAAGCCCACCCGAGATTATTCATAATTTTAATATCTTCTGGTTTTAAATCTAGTGCCTGTTTAAATTCGTCTATAGCATTTTCAAACATTCCTAAATCGAAATATCCGCTGCCTTCTCTAAAATGGATGATTTGATCGGTTTGAATTTTGTCGGTTTTGTTCAACAGTAATTTTGCCGAATCTATGGCTTTTTCATATTGTTTTTGTATGGCTATGTCTGTTTGTTTATGCATCCCCAG
>JAGOBX010000255.1 GCA_017999075.1 Candidatus Babelota bacterium
TTGCAGATGCCTTTTCCTCTGAAGGCCGGATCCACCTGAATGTACTCAAGACTGCCTTCACCATTTACTGTATCTCTTTCTCCGATGCCTAGCGCTATGGGAATGCCGCTTCCTTTTTCTTTAATCTACAGCCATAACCTGTTGTCAAAAACACCTGTCTCTGTCCAGCTTTTTCCTCTTTTTTCTTATGGTTTGATGTTTTTATATGAAAATTACGGGGATTTGTATTATAAACTTAAAAATAAAAAAGCAGCTTTAAAAAGTTATGAGGAAAGTTTGAAAATAGCAGAAAATCTGGATAATAAAAAAATGATTAAAGTTATTGAAATTAAAATTTCGATGTTGAAAAAAAACGGTCACAAAAATGAAAAAAAATAAAATGACGGTTTTATCTGAAAATAAAAATAAAATAAAAGTTTCTTTTTGGGGAGTGCGCGGTTCTATTCCTTCGCCCGGTCCTAATACTGTAAAGTTCGGCGGGAATACTTCCTGCGTAAGCATTGAACTTGCTGATAATAAATATATAATTCTTGATGCAGGTTCTGGAATCCGCATTTTCGGGAATAATTTACTTGGCCGGGGAAAAGCAAGCAACAATAAAATTGATTTGTTTATAACTCATACGCACTGGGATCATATACAAGGATTGCCTTTTTTTGCAACTGCATTTATAAAAGGAAATAATATACGCGTATTCGGTCCTAAATTATTCGGGCAAAGTCTTGAAAAAGTCATTTCAAATCAGATGGAATATTCATATTTCCCTATAAGATTGAAAAGTCTTGGGGCAAATATAAATTTTATTGAATTGAATATTGGGAAATACGATAACTTTATTGATGATGTTGAAATTGAAACAATAATGAATAACCATCCTGTAATTGATATGAGTTATAAGTTTACCTTTAAATCTTCTGGAAAATCATTGGCTTATGTAACTGATTTTGAATTGTATAATTCGGTATATCTGAATTCGGTTAAAAAAAGTTCTAAAATTAATATTAATAAAATCGGAGAAAAACTTTATTCTGATTTATGTGATTCGTTAAGTGAATTTATTTACGGCGTTGATTTGCTTATTATGGATTCCGTATATTTAAAAGAAGAATATCACAATAAAATAGGATGGGGTCATTCCTGCTTCGAAGATGTATATAATATCGCCGTTGAATCTAAAGTTAAAAAACTGTGTTTTTTCCATCACGAACCTAATCGAAAAGATTCGGATTTATCTGATATAGAAAAAAAATTTAAAGACATAAATAAACGCCAAAAAAATTTTGAATCAGTGTTCGCCGCAGCCGAAGGTATGGAATTAGTATTGTAAAATGAATATAGGTATTGACATCCGTGAATTAAGTTCAGGCAGCACAGGAATCAGCCAGTTTACATTAAATCTTATTAATTATATTATTAAGACTGATAAAACTAACCAGTATTTTTTATTCACCACCAAAAAATTTTTTTTAAAAAATACGAGTGATTCTCTGAAAATTGTGGTTTATGAAAAAATTAAAAATAATACACTCTTTGAATTATTTGTTTTGCCGTTTCTCATAAAAAAATATAATATAGAATTATTTTTTTCTCCGTATTATAAACTTCCTTTTTTTTCATTTGTTCCGTGCATTATAACTGTTCATGATATAGGTTTCATTACATTTCCTCTTGAATATTACGGAAGAACAGGTTTTTACAGGTTTTTTGCTAAGTTTTATCTGTATTTTTCATTGATTAAGAGTAAAAAAATTATAGCAGTATCAAATTATACCAAAAATGAAATTATAAAAAAGTATAAAGTTAAAGAATCTAAAATAAGTATTCTGTATAATTCTATAAATGAGGTTTTTTGCAATGATATACAGAAACAAGTTGAACCTGACACTGCTGAAGCTGTTCGGAATTATGGGGATTTTGTTTTAAGCGTTTCTAATTATAAGCCTCATAAGAATATTAAAAATTTAGTGGCTGCATTTTCAATTATCAGATCTAAAACTAAATTAAATCTTGTTCTTGCAGGACCTAAAAATAAATGGCGGGATGAAGTGAAAGAATATATAAATGACTGCGGAATTAATGATAGAATTTTTTTTGTTACACCTGCCGGTAATAATGAATTGAAATTGTTATATTCTTCAGCCAGAATGCTTGTACATCCAAGTTTGCATGAAGGGTTCGGATTGCCTCCTGTGGAAGCTCAGGCTTGCGGAACGCCGGTAATTTCTTCTGACAGAACTTCTTTGAAAGAAATTTTAAATGATGCATGTTTATATTTTAATCCTGAATCTGCTGAAGATATAGGAAATAAAATTTTAAAGTTGAATGACAATGAATCTTTGAGAAATGAACTAATAGATAAAGGATTTGAAAATGTTAAACGGTTTTATCCTGAACAATCGTATTATGAATTATACGATATTTTATGTTCTTCAGTGGAGAAATTCTGATAATGAGGATTTTAATTGTTCTGCCTGGCGGTATTGGAAATGCTGTTATGTTCACTCCTGCATTTGCCACTTTAATTAATTCGTTCGGAAATTCTGAATTTTATATGATGACAAGCGAATTGGGCGCCAATCTTGTTTTTGAGCCTTCTCTTAAAATAAAAAAATTTTTTTATTACAATCATAATTCAAAATTGTCTTTTATTAAAAGTTTGATGGAAATTCTGTTGTTTTATAAGTTTGATATTTTTATTTCTTCAATGGGAATAAATCCTTTAAAATCCGGAATTTTATCAATATTTTCAAAATCTGGTATCCGTTGCGGTGAAGACAGTTTTTTATTTAATAGAAAAATTAAATCTGATTCAGAGCTTCATGAAGTTGAACGTAATTTAAACATTGTAAAACAGATATGTCCTGAAAATAAAATTGAAAAGTCATTGCGGTTTTATTTTACTGAACAGGACAGAATTTTTGCAGATAAAATTTTGGAAGAACATAAAATTGATAAAACAAGACATAAGATTATTGGAGCGCATATCGGGTCAAATGATTTTCTTGCTGCAAAAAGATGGAGTATAGATAATTTTAAAAAAATATTTTTGAAATTGGCAGAAAAATATCCTGAATTGAAAATAATTTTGTTTGGCGGGAAAAATGAGATTGAATACACATCTCGAATTTCAGGAGATTATATAATTAATTTAACAGGTAAAACCACATTGCAGACAGCAGGACTTATTATAAAAAAATGTTCGGCGTTTGTTTCAAATGACAGCGGACTGATGCATATAGCCGCTTCTGTTGATATTCCGGTTATTGCGCTTTTCGGGCCGACTATAATATCCAAAAATAAGCCGTATTCATCAAAATCGCATGTGATTTTTTCTGATGTTGAATGCCGGCCGTGTTACAAATATAACCGGAAAATACAATGTTTGAAAAATTTTAAATGCATGTCGGAAATATCCGTTGATCGTGTTTTTGAAGTTTTGGAAAAAATAATCTGATTTTTTATTAAATAAAATTTTGATGAGAATCAGGATTTTTTAATTGCCATAGATATTTATTTATGTTATCAAGTCTGCATGTTGGTCTGCAATTGTTTTTATTCATTAATTCAAAATCATTGTTGATAAGTTCAATTACATTTTTTCTTGTTTTTCCATTCCAGATTTCTTTGAATGAATTTGAATAAACATTGCCGTAACTGTAAATCTTATTTCCGAAGACTGAGAGGCATGGATAAATCTCCCCGTCTTCACGAAGAAAAGAAATAAAACTCAAACCGTAACATTTATGATATTTTCGTTTGCTGAAAAATAAATTATAGAAGGTATCTTTTCTGAATACGACTTTAAAAGAGTTTGAATTTAATACTGAAAGCTGGCTATCAAGTTCTTCGATTAATTCAGGGGTTATTTCTGACGTAGAACAATTTTGCAGGCTTGACTTGTGCATATTAAAAGGTTTTATGCTGAAATAGTCTACACCTAATTTTTTAAGAAGTTTTGAGGTTTTAACAACTTCATCTTTGTTTTTGTCTAATAAAAGAAATTGTGAACCTATAGTTACTTTAAGTCTTTTATCTTTTTTTTGTTTTACAGCGAATTCGATATTTTTTATCACATCATAAAAATCGTTTTTTTGAGAAATATGAATACTGCCGTATGTTTCAGAGGTTCCGGCATCAATACTCACGCGCATCCATGTGAGTGAATGGAGGCATTCTTTTATTTTTTCAGGGGTAAATAATGCCATATTCGTATTGACCGCAACATCTATGTTTTTTTTTGCTGTATAATTTATAATTTTTGTGATATCTCTGTGAATAAATGGTTCGCCTGCGCCTGCATATAATATGCTTTTTATGCCGCATTCGGAAAGTTCATCCAGCAAAGTCAGAGCACGTTCGGTATCAAGAAAATTTTTTTTATCGTTTCTGCAGAAATCAAGCGCGCAGAAAATACATGAATGATTGCATGCGTTTGACGGGGAAATTTCCAAATACAACGGATATGTTTTTAACTCATCAGTCAACCATTCTGAAACACGTTGCGGATGATAATGTAACTTATGTCCATCTATATTCATAATTTTATTTTTAAATCTGAAACATTTAGTTAATAAATGGGAAAATCACTTTTCAGAATATAACAGTTTTATTTCGGAGAAAAAATCAGCAGCAACTGCATTTTTTTGTTAAAAATCTGTTTCTGAATGTTTCCCATATGGTTTCAAAAATTACAGATAAATCCCAGTTTATCATAGCTGATGTGTTGATCATAGAAGGAATGTAACATGAATAACACGGTTTATTTTCCAAATTTTTGAATGCTTCATCAAAACCGCAGTCTTTAATTGATTTTGCCGGGAAAATATTCTGCAATCCCTGACACGGATATATTTTATAATCTTCATCAATTGCTATTTCATAATTGCCATATTGGCATTCGATAGGTTTTTGGAAATTTATTTTTTTAAGTCTTTCGAGAGTTGAAAAAATTTCATCGTTTCTGGAAACCCACCTCATTGTGTATTTAATTATTTTCGATGTAGTGAAAATAGGATACCCCGCTTTTTTATATTCAAGCAGTTTTTTAAGATAATCAATCATTTGTTCACGCGTTAAAACCAAAGATTCGCCTTCTGCTTTTTCTTTTCCGGAAAATAAAAAGTTAATCCCCCACTCAATTTTTTTTTCTTTCATAAATTTTGCCATAAAATCTATATCAGTATGAACAAATTTGTGAATGGTAGAGTTTATTCTTACCGGCACAGTATAATTTTTTTTTACTTCGGCAATAGATTCTAAAACTTTGTCAAAAGAACCTTTTCCTCTTACTCTGTCATTACCTTCGCGGTTTCCGTCAAGAGAAAAACAGATATTGTCCATTAAATCTAATTCCGGAATTTTTCTTATTTTTTCAGGTAGTGAACCGTTTGTTACAAGAGCTGTAATAATTTTTTTATCATATAAATATTTAATCATTTTACCGAGTTCGGGATGAAGAAGCGGTTCGCCGCCCTGTATTAAGATATATTTTATGCCTTTTTTAATAAGAAGATCTGTCAATTCTTTAAAATCATCAAATGTTATATTTCTGGGAGGTCTATGCGCATATTTTCCAAAACAATAAGAACAATTCAGATTGCATGAACTGTTAATAACAAGGTTAACATAAAAAGGATATTTTTTTTTGCGAAATGCTTTTATTGAAAGCATACCGCATAATAAACGTCCGCGATCATAAAACCTTTTTAAATTTGAACTCATTATTTTATTATATCGAAAAAAAAAAAATATTAAATATAAAAAAAATATATTTAAAAAATATTTTTTATTTAATAATAGGTATTTTAATAAAAATAAAAAA
>JAGOBX010000256.1 GCA_017999075.1 Candidatus Babelota bacterium
ATAAATCAGTTTTATAATACAAATAAAAGCCTAAAAAACTTAAAGTTTAAAACTTTAAACGAAAATCAATTTGATATAAATAATTTAAAAGGCAAATATGTTTTAGTAGATTTTTGGGCAACATGGTGTCCTCCATGCGTTGAAGAAATTCCAAATCTTGCGAGTTTATATCAGAAATACAAGTCATCGGGATTTGAAATAATAGGCATATCACTTGACACAAACCAGGATGTTCTAAAAAAATTTATATCAAAAAACAATATTAAATGGGAAAACTATTTTGACGGCAAAGCATGGGAAAATCCAATAGCAAGATCAAACATGATATCAAGCGTGCCGTCAACTTTTTTACTTGATAAAAACGGCAACGTATTATATTCTAATTTGCGCGGTTTTTTATTAGCCGAGATTCTTGAAGAGTTACTATTTTAAATATTCATGAAAATAACTATAGATTGCCCTGTATGCAGGCAGAAATTACGAATACCTTTGACAAAAGGCAAGCTTAAAATCACTTGCCCAAGATGTGCTGCTATATTTTTTTATGAATTCAGAATTCCTAATATTTTAAAAAATTTAAAAAATTTTTTTTCAGAAGCATTCAAAAAGCCTGATACTAAATTTTCACATTCTACAGTTAACTATACTGATTTTAAAGCGTCGCGGCAGATAGGAAAATTATTTTTAATATGGATTTTAGTTTTAATAGGTTTTTTTCTTGCATCAGTATTTTTAAAACATCTAAACGATAAAAATCTTATAGCGAAATATAACATCCAAAAATCAGATGAAACACCGGCGCAGCCTTATAACGATTTTAACGAGGATTCGGATAATGACAACAAAAAACATAATATTTGATCTTGACGATACCATAGTTAAAACTACACAGCATTACATCAACACTGAACAATATTTTGCAGATTTATTCAAACCATTCAATATTATACCAAGAGAAGAAATTCTCGAACTTATAAAAACAGCGGATTTAAAACTGCTTGAAGAATTCAAATACGGATATCACTGGTATCAGCAGGGTCTTGAATCTGTGTATGAAAAACTTTCTGAAAAATATAATATACAGATAAGCAATTTAAAACACCTGCTGAATTCAAAAATAGTTTCTGAATTTCAAAAAGCTCCGATAGAATTATGGGATAATGCCATTGATATACTTAATTTTTTTAAAGCTAAAAACCATAATATGTTTATAATGACATTAGGAGAACACAGCATACAGATGGATAAAATAGTACGTGCTGACATAAAACATTTTTTCAAAAAAATATTCATCGTATCCAAAAAGGATGACAATGATTTTAATAATGTAATTAAATCATCAGGATTAATACCTTCAGAATCTTATTTCGTGGGAAATTCCATTGCAAGCGATATGATACCTGCAAAAAAAGCAGGATTCAATTGTATTTTATACGATAAACACACGACTTTTTACGGAATACAAATCAATATTCCTGACGGAGTGACAATTATCAACGACTTATCAGAACTAAAAAAAATAATTCTATAATATAATTATTTTTATATATGAATTTATTCAAATGGATTTTTTATAATTTTTCACCAAAATACCAGTATATTGATTTTTCAAAAATAAATTCTGTACTTATTATAAGAAATGATCATATAGGAGATGTTTGTTTAAGCATTCCTTTTATTCATTTATTAAAACAAACGCACAAACATATAAAAACAGACGTGTTAACCGGAGAATATACTTATGAAATATTATCAGGCAACCCTTATATTGATAATATAATAATTCAGAACAAAACAGACAAAATAAATGATATTATAAAAAAAGCAGGAACTTATGACATAGTTTTCAACCTATGTTCGTCAAAATTCAATGCAGTTTTAACAAGAAAAATTCCTGCAAAAATTAAAATCGGATATGCTTATAAAATTTATAATATATTTTCATTCAACCGATTTGTTTATATTCACAGAAAAAACCCGCCAATCCACGAAACTGAATTTTGTTTTGAATTCTTAAAAAGTCTCGGTTTTACCGGAAACACAAAAAAAGCCGTTGAATCTTCGGAAATATTCATTGACGAAAAAAGTAAAGCCGTTTCAGACCGTTTGTTCATAAAAATGAATTTTGATCAATCAAAAAAAATAATCGGAATTCATTCAGGAGACAGCAAATCCGCATTTAACTGGAAGCTTGATAAATACATAGAACTGGGAGAATCATTGTCAAAAAAATATAATATTGTTTTTATTTTCGGACCTCAGGAAACATCTGCATTAAATAATTTTACCGATTCACAAAAAATAAAATTTAGGTTTATAGAAGGCAATTTAAAACTCAAAGAATTAGCGTATTTTATTTCCAAAATTGATTGTCTGGTTTCAGGAAGCACAGGTCCTATGCATATAGCTGGACTTATGAGAACTCCTACTGTGAGTTTATTTTCCAACAAACCTTCTCACAGTTATTTAAAATGGCATCCTTTAAATAACAATTTTAAAATCATAGAACCTGAAATCAATTATTCAAAAAAAAATAAATATAATATTATGGATTCCATAACTGTTGAAAAAACAATAAAAGAAATACTCTGCTTTGAAATGATTAGTTTAGGAACATCTTAATTAATAATCAATAAAAATACGGGAAATAATTTTATTTTGTAAACTAATCATTTCAAAGCACAATATCTAATTTTATATGAAAAAAAAAGACCGTCAAAAGATTTATATTCAAAATTCAGCTGATTACGAAAAACTTGTTGAAAAAGAGGATTATCTGAATAATATAGAAAAAATAATTTCAGAAATAACAGATTATTCAAACAAGAAAATAATTGATTCCGGTTGCGGAACAGGAAGATTATCTTTCATCCTATCAAGGAAAGCCTCGAAAATTCAAGGGTTCGATGTAATTGAAAACATGATTGAAACAGCCGAAAAAAAAGCATCAAGGCTGAACATAAAAAACTGCAGTTTCAAAATTGCCGATCACAGGAATTTACCCGTTGAATCAAAAAGTATTGATTTGGTTGTTTCAGGATGGTCCATTTGCCATCTTGTAAAATGGAACTGGAAAAATTGGAAAAATGAATTATTAAAAGCAATTGAAGAATTCAAAAGAACATTAAAAAAAAATGGGGCAATAATAATTCTGGAAACTTTAGGCACAGGGCAAAAACATCCTGAACCTCCGGATAAAAAACTTCAGACATATTATGATTTTCTAGAAAAAAAATTGAATTTCAAAAAAAACATTATTAAAACAGACTACAGGTTCAATAATATTGAAGAATACAGAGATACTATGATTTTATTTTTCGGGAAAGACACAATAAAAAAAATAGAAACCGAAAAAACATTGTTTTTTGACAACAAAAAAAATGTAATAATACCTGAATGGACCGGAGTGTGGAATTTTCAAAGCTGACCGATATTTACATAATTTAAAGCATCGATCAATTTTCTGATGTAACCGAATTTTAAATTTTCAAATAAAAAACCGGAATTCATCATTCTGCATATATTTTCTTTGATACGAAGCATCAAATTTTCGTATTTAAAAATATCTTTTATCAAGGGAGCTGTAAGTCCGCTCTGCCTGAGTCCTATCAAATCGCCCATTCCTCTGTTGCGCAAATCAAATTCCGAAAGAGTCAATCCGTCACTGGTTTCAGAAAAAAATTTAATTCGTTCTTCAGAATTTTCAGAAAACTTTTCTCCGCAAACCAAAAAACAGTAAGATTTAACCGAGTTCCTGCCTACTCTGCCGCGCAATTGATGAAGCTGCGCAAGACCGAAACGTTCCGGATGTTCAATGACAATTATATTAGCATTAGGCATATCTATTCCAACTTCTATAACTATAGTGGAAAACAACACTTTAATTTCATTTTTCACAAACTCAGACATGACTTTTTCTCTCTCTTCAAATTTCATTCTGCCATGAATCATAGCACACGGAACATTTTTAAAAACTGTTTTTGACAATTCTGAAAATTTTGTCTGAACAGATTTCAATTCAAGTTTATCATTGTCTTCGATTGCAGGATAAACAATGAATGTCTGCAAGTTTTTACGCGTATTTTCAATAATAAAATCATAAAGTTCCAAAATCTTATTTTCAAATATAATTTCAGTTTTTATTTCAAGTCTGCCAGCAGGTTTTCCGTTTATAACAGTAATATCGAAGTCGCTGAATATAGTTAATCCTAGACTTCTTGGTATAGGAGTAGCTGTCATAACCAAAACATCAGGATTACTTTTTTGTTCAGCAAGCAATTCGCGCTGATATACGCCAAACTTATGCTGTTCATCAATTACAATAAATCCAGGTTTTGAAAACTTGACAGAGTTTCCAATTAAGCTGTGCGTACCTATTATTATCTGGGCGACTCCTGAAGAAATATCCTGCAATATTTTTTCTTTGTCATTTTTTTTTACGCTTGAATTAAGCATTACAATATTATAGTTAAACCTGCCGAGATATTTGACAAATGTTTTAAAATGCTGTTCTGCTAAAATTTCACTCGGAGCCATCATAACAAACTGATATCCGTTTTCTATTACAGCTATGGATAGAATTACCGAAATAATTGTTTTCCCGCAACCAACATCTCCCTGCATTAATCTCATCATAGGAGATTCTTTTTTCATATCATTCATTATTTCATTAAGCGCGCTTTTCTGACTTTCTGTAAGTTCAAATTCAAGGGAATCAATAAATTCATTTATTTTATTCATACAATGTTCAAAATCAAATTTCACACCTGTTCTTCTTCTTTCTCTTATTTTATTAAACTGCAATCTTAACTGATATAAAAAAAAATTATAATATACCGCCTGTTTTTTGTATTTTTCGGCGGAGGCCGCATCTTTCGGATTATGCAAAGTTTTTACACATAAAGAATACTCGCAAAAATGTTCTTCAGTTTTCAAATTTACCGGTAAAAAATCAGTCATTACAGGCAGATAAATTTCTAATGCAGAATTTAAAATTTTTCTGAAAACCGAATTTGATATGCCGTTCGGCAAGGAATATACAGGTTCAATTATATTTTTCCCTTCAAAAACATCAGTTTTTTTCAATTTATACGACGGACTGTTAAAAATTTTATGATTATAATATTCCAATTTTCCATAAACTGTAATCGGCAAACCCTCGGCAAAATTTTTTTTATAATTATAATATGCCGGATTTCCATAAAATCTTGCGGCGGCAATTCCGGTTCCATCATCAATCAAGACATCTGTATAAAACATTTTTTTTGGTTTTATATAACTATTTTTAACTGAAACAATATTTCCTGAAATATAATAAATTCCGCCGATTTCAGCATTTTTTATAAAAACAGG
Source organism: Candidatus Babelota bacterium (assembly GCA_017999075.1). GTDB lineage: Bacteria > JAGOBX01 > JAGOBX01 > JAGOBX01 > JAGOBX01 > JAGOBX01. The sequence continues at coordinate 5,353 of JAGOBX010000256.1, forward strand.
TTCGTAAACCATGTATTGATAAGGGAAATATTCTATCAAATTTCTTATTGTTACTATATTTTTTTTTAACAAAATATTCTTATACTTTTTCCCAATTCCTTTCAATTCATCAATACTCATATTCAGCAACAATAACTCTAAATCCCATAAGGCATCTATTATACAAAAAAATTTTTTTTTAATTAAAATTATATCATTATTTTCAAGATCAAATTCAGCTGTTATTGCATAAATTTTTTCAACTTTTTTTATAATTTGAAAGTATTTTTTTTTATTTAATAATTTTATAAAATCATCGGTATTCCGCCTGATAACAGTCAAATTATTCAATGCTATTTTATATTTATTCTGAACTATGGCATTAATTTCATTGCGAATTTCAACTAAGCAGGATAAACTATTCATATTTTTTTTTAAACTGAATATAAATAAATATATTTACGGC
>JAGOBX010000257.1 GCA_017999075.1 Candidatus Babelota bacterium
CTCTAATACTATTAATTCAAATTCTTCAGCAGTATTTCGAGGTATAACACCGATTTTAAAATCTGATGTTGTATTTTTGGCAGATGATTCAATCAATACAGAAAATTATAGGACAAATGTTATTATGCAGGGAAACTTTAATCCTGCAACAGGCGAGTATGATCCTTTGTGGAATGGAGGTACTGATATTATAATGTATGATAACGGAACAAATGGAGATTCTGTTCCGGGAGATCATATATGGACATACAAAACCAGGCTTAAAGTTTCGTCATCTGACACATATCAATGGTGGATAGGTTATCCTGTTTCTCAATATCTTAAATCAGGAAATGATTTACGTGTGTTAAATGTTGATACAATTTACGTTAAATCAGTTTTACCTGATGTTACTTCTCCTCGTTTGAGTTCCGTTTCAGCAATTGACAACACTCATCTGTCTGTAGTTTTCAATGAACAAATTGATAAATTGACTGCTGAAAATATACAAAACTACCGAGTTGCTTATGCTACTGATACATTGGCAGTTTTGGCTGCTACTCTTGATGTTGATAACAGAACTGTTTATTTAACTTCAAGCGGTCAGACTGAAAACAGGATGTATACTCTTATAGTATCAAATGTTAAAGATATATCAGGAAACATAATAAATTCATTTAATCAATTGCAATTTACCGGAAAAGCTGCTCTTGATAATATTTCTCCGCGCATTGAATCTGTTCTGTCTGCAGATTACCAGAATATAAATATTACATTTTCTGAAAAAATAGAACCTCAATCAGCGCAATCGGTTTTGAATTATTTTATTTATAATTCTTTGAATATTTCAGATACTTTACATATTATCCAATGTAATCTGGATGCTGATGGAAAAACAGTTCATATTAAAACTTTGAATCAGTCTGAAAAAGTTTATAAAATTGTTATTAATAATATTAAAGATTTAGCTGTGCCAGCTAATGTTATTTCATCAAATTCAAGCGATACTTTTGCAGGTAAAGTACAAGTTTTAAAAACAACCGTAACTTTTGTAGCGGATGATTCTATTAATACAGGCTATAACAGCAGTTCAATATTGATGCAGGCATCATTTGATACTTCGACTGGAAAATATGATAGATTCTGGGCGACAAAAAATATAAACATTTTTATGAATGATAGCGGTATAGATGGAGATCAAACCGCAAACGATCATAAATGGACTTACAGGACTGAACTTGAAATTAATCATGACGCAGTATTTCAGTGGTGGGTAGGAACTAAATCTTCCGGCTGGCTAAAAAATTGCGATACTTTTGTTGTAGCAAACACTAATCCCATAACTGTAACTGTCAGATGGGTGGATAATTTGAAACCTTCTTTATCAGAAGTTAACAGCATTGATATAAATCATATTTCCCTCAAATTCACTGAATCAGTTGATAGAACAACAGCAGAGAACATTAACAATTATTCGGTTTCAGGATTAACAATACGTTCTGCTGCTTTATTATCTGATAAAATAACTGTTGTATTGACTTCTTCAAATCAAACTCATAATTTATTGTATACTTTGGTTGTTAATAATGTAAAAGACATTAATAATAATGCGGTTTTATTAAATTCTCAAAAAACATTTTATGGAATGGGAGGGAATGATACAATCCCGCCATCAATTATAAGAGTTAATTCTATTGATTCAAAAACAGTTTCAATAGTATTCTCAGAATTTTTAAATTCTGTTTCTGCGTTGAATATTAATAATTATTCTATAAACGGATTGTCTGTGATTTCTTCTGTTTTACAATCAGACAGTGTTACAGTAATTTTGACAACAGATCAGCAGACAGGAGGGTATAACTATAAAGTTACTGTTTCAAATGTTTCTGATTCTTCTGGAAATTCTATAACTTCAGAAATTGGGTATTTTATAGGATTGCCGCTTCCATCAGCTCAAATTACTTTTATGGCTGATGATGCATCAAACATAGGTTCTTATGTTACTTCTGTCAGAATAAAAGGCACGTTTAATTCGGCAGGAGAATATAGCCAAAATTGGAATAATAATATTAAAATCACTTTATATGACGATGGAATTAACGGTGGAGACACATTGGCAAATGATCATATCTGGACTTATAAAACCAATTTATTAGTTGATACTTTAAATACATTTAATTGGTCAGTTGAAACTTTAAGCAATACTTTTGTCTATCCAGGACAGCAGTTTAATGTCTTGGATACTTCATATATTACGGTAAGATTTGAGTTCCCTAACAGGACAGTTCCGAGGATTGTTTCGGTTTCAGCAGTTGAAAACGCAAAAGTTTCTGTAATTTTTAATAAAATAGTAACTAAATCAACTGCTGAAAATATCGTGAATTATGATATCACTTATGATGGAACTAATAAATTGAGTGTATTGAGTTCAACGTTAAGCCCTGTTGACAATAAAACTGTTTATCTTATTACTTCTGTAATGAATTCTCAAAAAAATTATACTATTAAAATTAATAATATTACTGATGGTTCAGGAAATGTTATTCCTTTAAATTCGAGTTTTAATTTTAATGGAGTTGATATTGTTGACGCTGAACCTCCTGCTATTGTTTCAGCAATTGCTATCGACAAAAATAATGTTCGCCTTATTTTTACGGAAAATATTTCTGTTGAATCAGGAAGGAATATTTCTAATTATCAGATTTATGAAACGGGAAATCCTTCACAAATATTAAATATTATTTCTGTTTCAATAAATTCGTTAAATGAAAAAGAGGTTGTAATATGTACAGCAGATCAGACAAATTTAATTTCATATACTTTGAAGTTGAATAACATTAAAGACAGGGCTGTTCCGTCAAACACCATTATTTCAAACAGTTCAATAAAATTTACAGGAATGGGTTCGGTCTCAAGAGCTTTGATAACGTTTATAGTTGATGATACTTTAAATACAGGAAATTATAAAACTCAATTGTTTGTAAGAGGTAGCTTTAATTCCGTTACAGGCGAATATTCTGAAAATTCTTTAACATCTATACAATTATATGATAATAGTTCTAATGGAGACATAATTTCAGGAGATCATAAATTTTCGAGAAGTTTATATTTTAATGTTGATCCTGATAAAATTTTTATTTGGAACGTGGTTGATTCACCCACTCAATTTTTAGCTTCTAATAATTTTAGAGTATCCAATTCTACAAATCAGAATTTGACTGTTATTCTGCCGTCTCGCTTATCGCCGTCTAATCCTTCGGTAACTATAAACGGAGGAGCAGATACATCGGCGAATCCTTTGATCTTACTTACACTTTCTGTCAGCAATGCAAATGAAATGCAGATAAGTGAAAATATCGGATTTGCCGGAGCTGTATGGGAACAGTATGTTCCCGCAAAACAGTTTATACTGAGTTTGGTTGATGGTTTGAAAACCGTATATGTCAGATATAGAAATACAGTCAATATGACTTACAGTTCAATTGTTTCTGACCAGATTCGGCTTGATATACCTCCGGTTTCTCCGTCAAATGTCAGGCTTGAATCTTCAGATGATGGAATTATAAAATTACAATGGGATAAATCAACTACACTTATTGACAGTTATTTGATTTTTTCAGATATGGGTTCTGGTGTTGTTAATTTTGATACGCCTGTAGCTAGAGTTTCATCAACGTTAAGTTCATGGCAGAGTCCTCGTTTTGGCAATAATCTTGATGTTAAATTTGTGGTCAGAGCTGCGCGTTCAGACGGAACTTCAGACGGAAATATTCAAGAATTTAAAATTACTGCTCAATTGCCTGGAGATTTTAATTCCGATGGCAATGTTGATATTATGGATTTAACTAATCTTGCAAAATCCTATGGAAAAACAGCGGTTGATCCGAATTGGGAATCGCAATACATTAAATTTAAACTTGATCCAAATACCAGTTTTATAAGTAAAAATGATGTGGATTATTTTGTTCAGAAATTTAGAAGAATATTGGCGTCTCCTTTAAATTTGGCGCCTAAGGTTCAATAATTTTAAAAAATATTTTTTGTTTTTTTACTAATGAAAAATTGGCTAAACCAGTTATTTATCAGGGATAGTTAATTTTTCATTAGTTGGAATTTTTGAATTATTTAAGATTGATTTTTCTGTATTTTGATCTTCTGTTCAAAAGTTTTTCCGGTCCGTACTCTTTTGTTATAAATTCTTCATAATCCTTAAAATTTCCTTCAAACCATTTAAGTTGACCATTACCTTCGAAAACAATAAGATGTGTACAAACTCTGTCTAAAAAGAATCTGTCATGACTTATCAGCATAACACATCCGGAAAAATTCAGAATAGCTTCTTCAAGATTACGTAAAGTTGAAATATCAAGATCATTGGTTGGTTCATCAAGAAGAATAAGGTTTCCGCCTGATTTTAAAAGTTTGGCAAGATGAACCCGGTTTCGTTCACCGCCTGATAAATTTCCCACCAATTTTTGTTGGTCACTCCCTTTGAAATTAAATCTGCCGACATAATTTCTGGCCGAGATAGAAATATTGCCGAATTTTATTATTTCTACGTTTTCTCTGATTTCATCATACACGCTTTTTGAACTGTCGAGATTGTCTCTGTGCTGATCAACATAAGCTAATTTTACTGTTTCGCCCATTTCGATTTTACCTGAATCAGGAATTTCCTGTTCTGTAATCATTCTGAACATTGTGGTTTTGCCTGCGCCGTTAGGTCCGATTAACCCTACGACTGCACCGTGAGGAAGTGAAAATGAAAATTTATCTATTAAAGTATTGCCGTTGTATCCTTTGGAAATGTTGTCGAAATTTAAGATCAATTTACCTAATTTTGGACCAGGACATATTTGAATCTCCAATGAATTTTCATTTAGAGAATTTTCCTGCATTAGTAATTGTTCGTACTGATTTATTCTTGATTTTGATAATGATTGCTTACCTTTTTTATTAGTACGGATCCATTGAATTTCGTTTTTTAAAAATTTTTGTTTTCTTGATTCGGATTTTTCTGTGTTTTCAAGAATCTTTTGTTTTTGATCAAGCCATGATGAATAATTGCCTTCAAATGGAATGCCTTTTCCTGCATCAAGTTCGAGAATCCATTTCGTTATATTATCTAAAAAATATCTGTCGTGAGTTACTATTATAACTGTTCCAGGATAATTTTTTAGATGATCTTCAAGCCACTGGACAGTTTCTGCGTCAAGATGGTTTGTAGGTTCGTCAAGCAGTAGCAAATCAGGCTGTTCAAGCAAAACTTTACATAACGCAACACGTCTTCGCTCTCCGCCCGAAAGTTTTGTCACATCCATATCATCAGGGGGAAGCAATAAAGCATTAGATACTTTATTTAATTGAGTTTCAAGTTCCCATCCATTGCACATATCTATTTTTTCTTGTAAAACAGACATTCTGTTCATTAATTTTTCCATTTCATCGCCGTCTGTTTCATTTCCCATTTTTTCAGTTACTTCTTCGTATTCTTTAAGCATTGATATTATTTCTGAAAATGCTTCTGCAATGTTTTCTCTGACATTTTTTTTTTCATTTAGAACAGGTTCTTGAGGAATATAACCTATTTTTACATTTTTTGCAGGTTCTGCATATCCGTCAAATTCCCTGTCTACCTGAGCCATAATTTTTAATAATGTAGTTTTCCCTGAACCATTATCTCCAACGATTCCGATTTTTGCGCCTGGGAAAAAACAAAGGTTAATATCTTTTAAAATTTGTTTTTGTCCGTAAAATTTGTTCAGTCTGTTCATTGTAAAAATATATTGTTCAGTCATAATATGTTCACC
>JAGOBX010000258.1 GCA_017999075.1 Candidatus Babelota bacterium
TTAATATTAAATTTAATTTTAAGTGTTCCGCAATGAATTTGCCAATATAAAAAAATCAAAAAAATAATAAAATTTTTTAAGGAGAAAATTATGACTGTTAAAAATGATACTTTAATTTTGATACGTTCGAAATTTTTAGTTCCTGTAAGCGACAAACTTGGCAGATCAGCGGTAATTCAAGATGGATATGTGTTGATAAAAAATGAAAAAATTTTCAAATCAGGAAAATATGCGGAATCAATAGGGAAATCCATTATTGAAAAATATGGGAAAAATCTTAAAATAATCGGAACCCCAAAGAAATCAGGATATAAAGTTTCTGACATAAAATGTCTGCACAGAATAATGCTTCCTGGTTTTGTTAAAGCGCACGGTCATGATCACGAATCTCCTATTATAGGTATAGCTAAAGATGTTCCGTTAACTCCATGGCTTGATAAAGCTGTAAATTTATTTACAGGTTTTATGAATGAAAAAAGAAATATGCTGGAAAAGAAATTCGGGAAATCTCCGAATTACATAACTTATATAAAGGCTCGTCTTGATGATATATATTACGGGATAACATCGTCTATGGTACATCATTGCAATCATAATAAATACCGAGTTGAAGAAATTGTGAATGCAAATATTGATGCCGGAACTAAAATGATTGTAGCAGTAGGAAGCCAGGATCAGCATTATGATGCAAGAATATTAGATATTCCTGCTGATATAGCTGTAGAACGTCTTGATAAATATTTGAAACTATATGGAAATTCTGAACGTACACAAATTATACCTGGTCCAGATCAGGATTTTTCAAATACTCCGGAGTTATTGAAAAAACTTAAGGCGTGGTCGAAAACTAATAAAACGCTTATACACATACATAGTTCGGAAGAACCCAATACTACAAAATGGTTTACTAAAAATAATGGAATGACTCCAGTTGAAATGTTTAATTCAATAAAATTTCTTGATGAAAATACAATTCTTGCACATCAGGTTAATTGCACGGAAAATGATTTGAAAATATTAAAGAAGACAGGGGCGAAAGTTGTTCATAACCCTTTAGCGAATACAATATTAGGTTCAGGAATGCCGCCGATTATTAAAATGCTAAAAATGGGAATTCCTGTAGTGATTTCAACTGACGGCTCAGGCAGCGCTGATAATCAGTCTATTATATCTGCTGCTAAATTGGCATCACAGTATCAAAAAGCATTAAATCAGGATGCGACTTTGCTTCCTGCTCAAAAAATCCTGGAAATGATTACTATAGATCCTGCCAATTTTTTGAGAATGAACACTGGCTCTATTGAAATTGGAAAAGATGCTGATGTTATTTTGCTTGATCTTGATAGACCTAATATGACTCCTACACGCAAAGATAATGTTATTGATAATATTATTTGGGCAGCTGACGGAAGTGAAATAAGCGATGTTATAGCTAATGGAAAAGTATTGAAAGAAAATTATAAATTTATAACTTTAAATGCTGATAAGATAAAAAAAGAAACTTTAGAATTGTCTGAACTTATGATTGAATATAGAAAAACAGCTAAAGAAATAAAAGGAACCGGAGCTCATAAATAAAAAAATATTATGAACCCATTTTTTTTTGTTCGAGAAATGCCCAGCGTTCGTATAATGAATTTATTTTTTCGCTGACATTCTGATAAAACAACTGACGTTCTTTTATTATGTCAACCGGTTGTTTGTGAAACGCCGGTTGACTCATTTCATTTTCAATATCGCTTTTTAGTTTTTCGTTTTTTAGTATATCGTGTTCTATTGAAGCAAATTCTGCTTTTTCCGAATATGATAATACTGATTTTTTTTGTTTTTCTGTCGGTTTGGATTCGGCTGCAACATTTTTTTTTGATGGATTTTTATTTGGAGTTAAGGCAAGACTTTCGATTATATCACAGTTATCAGAATAATTTCCTGCAAGACTTAATATTGTATTATTTTTTGTAAACAATAAAATTGAATCCGCTAATTTATCAATGAAAAAACGGTCATGAGAAACAAAAATAATACAGCCGCAAAAAGATTTTAAACTGTCTTCAAGGTTTTGTAAAGTTTCAATATCAAGATCATTGGTTGGTTCGTCAAATAGTAAAAAATTAGCTCCTGAAGTCATACTTTTTAACAATACCAGTCTATTTAATTCTCCTCCGCTTAAATATTTAATTTTGTTATTCATTTGTTCTGAATTAAAAAGCATTTTTTTTAATATTGAATGAACCCTTATTTGATGATTGTTTAATGTAACATAATCATATCCGTCGCCGATGTATTGAACAAGAGTCAATTCGGTATCAAGCGAATCTTTTAATTGTTCGTACATTTGAAATTTTGTGTTTATTCCAGCTTCAATTTTTCCGCTGTCAATTGATTCTTTATTCATTATTATTTTTAATAAAGTTGATTTTCCGCATCCATTTGGTCCTATTACGGCAATTTTTTGATTGTCTTTCACCACCAATGAAAAATTTAAAAATAATGTCTTATGGTTGAATTGTTTTGAAATTGAATCAATCTCCAGAATTTTATTTCCTAAACGAGGAAACCAATTAAAATCAAATTCTGTTTTTAAAATGTTTTTTTCTAAATTTCCTGAATCAAGAAGTTCGTAATATCGATCAATCCTTGCTTTTTGTTTAGTGGTTCTTGCTTTAGCTCCACGTTTTATCCATTGTGTTTCATTACGCAGAATATTAAGCCTGCTTTCTTCAGCCTTTTTAGAAATTTCAAGTTCATGAGCTTTTAATTCAAGGTATGCAGAATAATTTCCTGAAAATTTTTTTATTAAACCGTTTTCTATTTCGTAAATATAATCAACTGTATTATCAAGAAAATAACGGTCGTGTGTGATTAACAACATGGTACCGTTATATTTTTGAATCATATCTTCGATAATTTTTATGGTGCTAATGTCAAGATGATTAGTAGGTTCGTCAAAAAGCAGAATATCAGGATGTTCAATAAAACATTTTGCTATAGCAATTTTTTTTTTTTGACCTCCGCTAAGATATTTTATTTTTGAATTAATATTGGCAATATCTAATTTTTGAAGAATAGATTGAATACGGTAATAATAATCCCAACCGTTGAGAAAATCAAGTTTGGAATGCAGTTCAGACTGCAATTTCAAGTCAGGATTTTCAGAATTTATTATTTTTTCATAATTGTAAATGGTTTTTATTATTTCGGAAAATGCAGCATTAGAATTTTCTTTAGAATAATTGGGGATATTTTCTATTTCCTGCAATATTGTGTGTTCAGGATTGAATTCCGGAAACTGTGGCAGATAGGAAATAGAAGAGTCTTTTTGTATATAAATATTCCCTGAATTTATATGAAAAATTCCAACCAATATTTTCAGAAGAGTTGATTTTCCGCATCCGTTTCTTCCAATCAGCCCGATTTTTTGCCCTTTTTCTATTATTAAATCAGAATCTTTGAAAATATTTTTATTATCGATTGTTGCATTTAATTTAGTACATTGTATTATAGACATAAATTTTATATTTTAACCTGAATTTTCATAAATTTATAAAATAATTTAAAAAACTAAAATTGAATTTTTAAACTAAAGTCGAATCAGTAATTTTTAAAATTTTATCCAATAATTTATAGTATATAATCTATTTATTCTAAGTCAAATTTATTTTTTAATTGTAAATTGAATTTTTATTGAATATAAGGTAAAATTATATTCAATATTTATAATTTTTATTTAATTGGCAGGTTATGTATATGAAAAATATTTTAGTTACAGGAGGAGCCGGTTTTATCGGTTCTAATTTTATTCGGATATTATTGTCGGAACGTGATGATGTGAAGGTCATAAATTTTGATAAATTGACTTATGCTGGAAATCCGGAAAATTTGAAGGATGTAGAAAATGATTCAAGATATAAATTTGTTCTCGGAGATATTTGTGATTATGTTAAAGTTCAAGAAACTATCGGAAGATACAAAATCGATACAATAGTAAATTTTGCCGCTGAAAGTCATGTTGATAGATCAATTATGGGAGCAGTTGACTTTATAAAAACAGATGTAGAAGGAGTATATGTGCTTCTTGAATGCGTCAGGAATACCGGAATAGAAAAATTTATACAGATAAGCACGGACGAAGTTTATGGGAGCGTTGAAAAAGGATATTCAAAAGAAACTGATACTTTGATGCCGAGAAATCCTTATTCTGCAAGCAAAGCAGGCGGGGACAGGCTTGCGTATTCGTTTTATGCAACATATGGAATGCCAGTAATAATAACTCGCGCTTCAAATAATTACGGACCTTATCAATATCCGGAAAAATTAATTCCGTTGTTTGTTACAAATGCTATGGAAAATAAGAATGTGCCTTTGTATGGAGATGGGTTAAATATTCGAGACTGGCTGTATGTTGAAGATCATTGCCGCGCTATTTTGTTTTTGCTTGATAAAGGGAAAAACGGAGAAATATATAATATCGGCGGAGGAAACCTTCACACTAATATTGAAATAACTAAACTTATTTTAAAACTTGCCGGAAAAACTGAATCTCTCATATCTCCTGTAAAAGACCGTTTGGGACATGATAGAAGATATGCACTGGACTCCTCAAAACTTGAAATGATAGGATGGAAGCCGCTTATGTCTTTTGAAGAAGGAATTGAAAAAACTGTTAAGTGGTACATTGATAATAAGGAATGGTGGATGAAACTTAAAAATAAGGATTTTGACAATTATTATAAAAAGCAATATATCGAAAGGGAGAAAAAATAACATGAATATACTGGTAACAGGAGCAAATGGCATGCTCGGTTCTTCTTTAAAAGAAGAATCCCATAATTATAAGAATTTTAAAGTTTATTTTACAGATGTAAAAAAAATTGATATAACTGATAAAGATCAAGTTTCCAGATTTATCGAGGATTATCAGATTAAAGCTATAATAAACTGTGCTGCTTATACCAATGTGGATGCCTGTGAAAAAAATTCTGATTTGGCTAAACAGATAAATGCTGAAGGTCCTGGGGTTTTAGCTGAAGTATGCAGAAAATATTTTATTAAACTTTGTCATATTAGTACCGATTATGTTTACAGTTCTTCAATTCTTGAACCTCTTGATGAAACAGCTCAATTAAAACCGTTAAGTGTTTACGGTAAAACAAAACTTCTTGGAGAAAATAAGATTTGCGATAAAATGGACAGATATTTTATTTTGCGTGCGGCATGGATGTTCGGCTGTTACGGAGAAAACTTTTTCAAATGGGTTTATAATACTGTCAAAAATAAAAATCAAATTAAACTCATTATTGATCACTATGGAAATCCTACTTATTCTAATACGCTTGCAAATATAATATTTCACATAATAAAAACAGATAAATTCGGAATTTATAATGCATCCAATAACGGATACACCAACTGGTATAATTTCGGAAAACATATTATTGATTCTGCAGACTTGGAAGCTAATATAAAGAAAATTACAGGAGCAGAATTGAAACTTCCGGCGAAACGTCCGCAGTTTTCTGTTATGAATATAAATAAACTTATTTCTACATTTCATATTAATATTGAATTGTGGCAGGATGCGGTTGTAGAATGTTTAAAGCGTTATAGAAAGATGTATGAACAGCGCCATCAAAGTAATTAAAGATAAAAACGGAACAAAAGATATTCTTTTAATAAATAACACGGCTATTTATAGTTCCTATAACATTGAAAAATTTATAGAACGCCAGCTTTCCGCTATATTAAATTCCAATGTAAAAACAATAATAA